>JAHDCM010000048.1 GCA_020629895.1 Bacteroidota bacterium | reverse complement strand
ATCAAGTAGATGACGTGTGGAAAATGGAAAAAGTACTAGTGACAAGGAACTAGTTCCCAGTCAAGATAAGGTTGACGACTGCAAACAGCCTATGGCTGTTTACAGTCGGATCAAGCACCAGCGATGACGCTGGCGGCAACCTCATTCAATCATTCAGCATTGGGCGACCACAAGGGATCGCCCCTACAATCATTCATTCAATCATTCAGTCAACCACTCATTCACTCATTGTTTACCGCGTGAGGGATAGTAGCGGTAGCTTGGCGAAGTAGAAAGGTAGTGCGGCTTTTGCTGGCAGGGCTGACGAAGGAAGACACTGCCAGCAAAGGTAGCCGAACACCTTTTCTACGAGCCAACTACAAGCGGATAGCCCGACCTTTTTTCGCCTCGTGCCTGTCGATGCGTGGACGCATTGACGGGCGAGGCGAAAAAAGGACACGCCCAAGTATATACTAATTGAGAAATGCGTCTCTTTCACAAATACCTCAAATTTATTAGCTTTGTAAGCAATGAAATTACACGCCTTAAAAACGTACTTAGTCAAAGAACTTTGTCATTTATACACTGCTAGAGAAGCTCAAACGATTGCCGAAATGGTCTTGGAACAGCTAACAGGCTGGTCGCGCATAGCGCAATTATTGAATCGAGAAGAGCTACTAGAAGTGACGCAGGCGGATGAGGTGTATCAAAAATTGACGCTTTTAAAAGAAGGTGTACCGATTCAACAAGTATTGGGCGAGGCTTGGTTTTATGATCTGTGTTTGCATATTACACCTGATGTATTAATTCCGCGTCCTGAAACAGAAGAATTGGTTTTATGGGTAGTGGAGCGATTGAAAAGAGAGCAGACAGGTGTAAAGGTACTTGACATTGGAACGGGAAGTGGTTGTATTCCATTATTAATCAAGCATTTAGCACCTAATTCCGATGTTTGGGCAGTAGATATCAGTGAAAAAGCCTTGACAGTAGCAAACAATAATGCTGCTCGTTTACAACTACCGATTCAATTTATGCAATTAGACATACTTAATCCTGCCGATTGGAAACGACTCGCCAACGATTTTGATGTCATCATTAGCAACCCTCCTTATATTCCACAACAAGAAAAAGCATCGTTGAGTACACAGGTCTTGCAATATGAACCTGAGTTGGCTCTTTTTGTAGCAGATGATCGCCCTTTATTATTTTATGAAACGATTGCTCAAATGGCGCAACAACATTTAAAAAAAGGCGGGAGTTTGTATTTTGAAATTCATGAGCAGTATGGGAAAGCTGCACAAACATTACTCGAAGCGCAAGGCTATCATTCGGTACAACTGCGACAGGATATGCAGGGAAAAGATCGAATGTTGTATGGAAAAAAATAAAGCCAGTTGAAAAGTATCAACTGGCTATTGCTTCCTTAAAACCAAAAACAAAGAATGAAAAATTTAAAACCAACGGTTTATAAACTTTAGAATGCCTTTGCTTATTGTTTAGAGGCTGTCTTGATTTTACAATCAGGCTTAGAAAAAGCATCTTTTCGCCCCTAATTATGCCTTTTTTTCGGTACGTAGCCCTGCTATGTGCCTCAAAAAAGCCTACATTAGAACCAAAAATCTGACTTTTTCAGCTCCAATTCTAAAATCAAGACAGCCTCTTAGGAATGACGAAAAATAAAAAAACTGCAATTTTGCAATTGCAGTCTTATCTTCTTTTATAAATGAGAGTGAATTATTAATTAGGAAACCATTTTGGCGGCTTTAGGAATTTCTTCTTCGAAAGTTTGCTTTGTTATTCGGGGCAGCAAGTACAGCATATTCCCATTCAATGACTTCCTCAGTTCTAATGATTTTTGTTGATTTTTTAATGCAGTTAACAATAATTCTTTTAATTGCTCATCACATCCACACTTCATTTGTGTATCTGCATCTATTGGAAAATCAAACTGTTGTCGATTTCCATTTATAAATTCATTCATTTGCTGAATGCATGTTTCCAAGTAAGCATGATACGGGTTTACTGCCAGTTTCAACATATCTGAAAACTGAATAGAGCAGATGCCAAGTGGTGTTGTTTCTATTTGTAGCACTCCAAGCGGTGAAAAGTAGTATGTTCTTCCAGTAATGAGCATTAGTTTTATTTTTACTCTCTATAAGACAATTTTAATACCATCTATTCTTATTCCCTTATCATATAGGCAAGCTCACCTCGCAAACCATGATATATAAATACCTGAAAACAAGCTTATTAACAAATATATCTTTATTTAGGCACCAAGAACTTTTGTATTTAAGAAAGTCACAATCTATTTTTTTTTATACTCTAAAAGCTATTACTGAACGGGATTTTAGCTACTTACAGCCTAAACTAGGGTTCAAGAGATAGGCAAGTTCTTATATTTCTTGTTTTTTTTGAAACAAAAAAAGGAGTTTAGGAAAAAACTCCTAAACTCCTTTAAATTAGTAATAAACTTTTATTAAAAATTGACACTAATTGGTGTACCGTACAAGCAACTATTACTAAAATAACAACTAGTTGGATTGTGCTACTTGAACCGTCTCTCCTTCATACTCCATAAGTGTATCAATATGCGCTTGATCAAATTTCATCTTTACTTTCTCTTTTGGCTCATAGGCAACCAACATTGTTTCTGCTACTGTTGCCAGTATTTGCTCTCCATCACGATTTGTGATAATTTTATAAGAAAGAATAAGGTGATCTGCTGAAACTTCCGTACAAGCGACAGAAATATGCGGTTTGTCTTCGAATTCTAATTGAGAAAGGTGATGTACAGATACTTTTTCAACTAAAATACCATAATTGTCCCAGTCCCACTTTAGGACATCTGACAAATATCGGTGTCGAATTTGTTCTAGGAAATTAAGGTAATTAATACTATTTACCTTATCATAACGATCTCTATCTCTCCAGCGGAGCTTTAAATCGCTACCATACTGAAAGGTCTGATTCTGATGATTCATAAGAGGCTTTCTAATTTTCACTACCCAACATTCAGACTTACCTTACTGAAAGTATTAGGCAGTATAGTTACATAATTAGTTTAATAAAACAAAAAGCTTGTGATATGAGCTTTACTAGTTAGTGCAAGCATTTGCCAACACAAAAGACAGAAGAAAAAGCGAGAGAAAATAAGTAGACGGATCTTGCAATAGCACGAATACTTATTTAATCTTAATTTACAGTTAGTTCGATAAAATAAGGGCTAGTATTTTATAACTGTACAGTACATAGTTTTCTTATCATTAACCAACAGCGATAGCTGCTAATTTTTCTTTAATAGCATCAAAATTAGGTAGATCACCAGCACTCTCCAATACTTCTGCATACTGAATAATTCCTTGTCCATCTACCACAAAAGCAGAACGTTTAGCGACTCCTTTCATCCCCAAAACAAACTCTTCATAAATAGCCCCATAAGCGGTTGCTGCTTCTTTGTTAAAATCAGATAATAAGGGAAAATTTAATTGTTGTTCAGCTTTAAATTTTCCAAGTGTGAAAATAGAATCTACTGAAACAGCTACGACAGCAGCATCTACATTATTATAGTCAGCAATCCCATCTCTTATAGCACATAATTCGGCAGTACACACCCCAGTAAACGCTAGTGGAAAAAACAAGATGAGCAAGTTTTTTCCTTTGTAATCAGCCAATGATACTTTGTTTTTTTCGGTATCTAACAACTCAAATGCAGGAGCTTTATCTCCAATCTTTAACGACATAGTATTCTAATTTAAATATAAATAAAGTTAAGTGATTTCGTGCGAAGATAAAAGGTTTCTATCATTCTTCACGTCTCATAATATAAAAATTTACATTATAAGGATAAAACAAAAATTTCAAAGAAACAATATGACAAAAGCATTACATTAACAATTTATACCACATTTAACACTGCTTATATTTATCATACAATTGCCATTTAAAATTTATGCTTTTTATTACTTTATCAAATATAATCATCTTTTAGAATTCTCCCAAACATTGTACCTAAGAAAACAGCCAAAAGCTTGCATAATTTCAAAAATTAGTTCTCGACTAACTGAGTGTATATAAATCTTCTCCTGAAGCATTATGTACCCGTAAAATGCCTTCTTTTACTAGGTTTACTAAAATGCGTCGCGCCCTACGTTTAGACAGATTCATCAGGTGCATGTATCGAGACAGGGTAATTTGCTCATTGCGTTCTAAATACACGATCAATCCTTTTTCTTTCGAATCTAACGGGCGATCTATTTTTTGCGTACCCAATTCGTCGTTCAATAACTGTCGTTCTACTTCTTTACTAGCAGGCATCGACTTATCTTTTACTCGCACATATACTTGGTCACTGCCATCTTTACTGATTGTTCGATGTGGTTTCAAAGTACTCTCCTCTATATGCACCCCTAGCACTCTCAAAAAGCCTTGTTCATATACCTTTATACCTATTGATATAGGAGGTGTGCAACAGGCTCTTGCAGCTTCTAGTAATAGCTGTCGAAAATCACTTTCATGCCTCACGCCCTCAATTTCTCCATCATCCGACACACCTATCAAAATCACTCCTCCTTTATGATTAGCCATCGAACAAATGGTTCGTGCTATTTTCTCTGATTCTTTAATCAGCAATTTAAACTCAATACTGCTTCCCTCTCCTTCCTCTATCCATTCGAGAACTTTGGTAAAATCTTCAATCATGATGTTATCAAAAGTTGACTATGCCCAAAAAGATACAAGCCTTTACACGCTGATACCTAGTCAAGCTTTATCTAAAATATTATTCCACAATTATCATTCCTTTAATTGATCTTCGAAGCTATATGACCAGAAAATGGATGCTTTTTTGACCAAATACGTAATTATTACAAAATTGTGTTTTTTTTAGTTGGATTTGGGCCTGCCGTGTATAAAAAAAGTGCAATAGCCTTAATTGCTACTGCACTTTTTTTTATACACGTTGGGTTCTTCTATTCGTCTACAACAAATTAAACTGATTTCGCACCATTGATTTAAACAAAACGGTCAATTTTTGTTGGTTGGGTACTCGAATGCGATGCCCTAACACCTCTTGATAAGAAGAAGCTTTTATTTTACTAAATAAGGTCAAGTAATAACGATAGGCCGTGTACACACCAAATTTAGCTCCTTCGGGCAATTCCCTAATACCTTCATAAGCCTCTTTAAAATCGGCTTCTATATCGGCTTCTATTTGTCTTTTTTGAGCATCATTAAATTGGTGAAAACTAACTCCAGGAAAATAGACCCTTCCTCGATCTACGAAGTCACTTTTCATATCTCGAAGGAAATTCACCTTTTGAAAAGCAGCTCCTAGCTTTCGCGCTGGATGTACCAAACGTTCATATTCCTGTTGATCTCCTTCACAAAACACCTTCAAACACATCAAACCGACCACTTCTGCCGAGCCATAGATATAAATGTCGTAAAGCTGTGGATTGTATCGGTGATCTTCCAAATCCATTTCCATACTATACAAAAAGGCATCAATTAAATCTTGCCCTATGTTGTATTGATGTACTACTTGTTGGAAAGCCTGCAAGACAGGATTCAAGCTAATTCGCTCTTCAATCGCCTGATAGGTATCTGTACGAAATTTATTAAGTAGCTCTTCTTTGGGGTATTGGTGAAAGGTGTCAACAATTTCATCTGCAAAACGGACAAATCCATAGATACCATAAATAGGATCATGAAATTTCTTGGCAAGTGCTTTAATGCCCAAGCTAAAAGAGGTACTATATTTATTGGTAATTAACTTACTACACTCAAAACAAGTGTCTTTATATAGTTGAAGCATAATAGAATGGTTTGAAAAATTGGTTGATATGGGTACAAAAACGTGCTACGAATCAGCCTCCATCTATTTTGAAACGATACCATTAGTGCTGAGTTCTTTCACAACGTCATCTAGCTTAATCGTGGTATCTGTATCCATATTTACGGCTGCTTTTTTTTTGCTAATAGGCACTGGCCAATCATTCAAAATACGCTCAGTAGCCAATTTAGAACTAATTACTACAATAGGCAGTCCAGTACCCGGAACCGTAGAAGCACCGACGTAATAAAGATTATTATACACTTCGTCTTTATTTTTAGGTCGTAAGGCTGCCACTTGATTAAGTCCATGCGCTAAGCCTAAGCCACTACCTTGATACAGATTGAACTTGCCTTGCCAATCAATAGGGTCAAATATGGTTTGCGTCATCCGATTGGCAATGAGGTCATAACCAATACGGTTGGATAAATCTTTCAAAATATTTTCGGCGAGCTGCTCTCGATCCGACCAATCGGGTTTAAAGCGCAAATCGGGTACTGGACAAAGAATAAATAGGTTCTCGCATCCCTCTGGCGCGCAGTGCGGATTGGAACGCGAACTTACATTTACGTAATAGTAAGGTTTTTCTGGACTAACTGATGTTTTAAAGATAGTATCAGCATAACCTTTAAAATTATCTCCTAAGAAATAGGTGTGATGATGTAGGTTATCTATCTTCCCTTTTACACCCAAATAGATCGTAAAAGGAGCTAAAGTCCACTGCATTTTATCCAGCTTCTTGGTATTGAATTTTTTTCGTTTCAATACATGTCCTCTAAAGGCAGCGGCATCGGCATTACAGACAAACAAATCAGCATTCCACATTTTTCCGTTTTGATCTATAAAAGCAGAAATTCCCTGATCGGTACCTACTGCCGATTTTATCTCTACGCCATAATGAAACTTCACACCACGTGCTAACAATATCTTTTTAATCTCTTCTACAATTTTATACATCCCTCCCTGAATATTCCAGTAGCCGTCGTGTTGTAACTCTGTATAATTGAGTAGGCTATATACGGCAGGTGTATCAAAAGGCGTAGCTCCTAAGAAAAAGGCTACCAGAGAAAAAATAATTTTTACCTCCTCCGAATCAAAGTGTCGTTCTAGCTCACTCCACATGGTTCGCACTAACAGTGGACTATGCTTTAGAGGAACACGCACCAATGCAGCCGCATACTCTACCAGGCTATCATAATTGCGTTTTACAACCACATGCTCTGTATCGTGAAAAAGAGCTTTTGCTTGTTTTAAGTATTTCTTGGCTTTTTTTACAAATTTATCTTCTACCCCTTTAAATTCTTTTGCCAAACGCTTCAAGTCTTTATAGATCAAAAAAGGATCTTTGCGATTGGCAAAATAAACCGCATATACAGGGTCTAATTCATTCATCTGCAAAGGGTTTTCTACCCCACAATAATCGAATAACTCGGTAAACTCGTAGCTCATACTAAAAAAAGAGGGGCCTGTATCGAAGGTAAATCCATCTTTTTTAAGTTGATTAAGTCGCCCTCCTGCTTGGTGATATTTTTCTACTATTTCGACTTGGTATCCTTGTGTACTCAATCGTAAAGCAGTTGATAAGCCGCCCAAGCCTGCACCTATGATAATTACTTTTTTTGACACGAATTTAGTTTTATGTTGTACAATTACTAAACAAAGCTTTGTTTTTCTTCAACAAAACAATTATAGCACTACAACGCAACATGTTTTATATTGTTTAACAAAATTGAAAAAAAGTTGAACAAAATCAGACAATTTGTGATAAAAGATAAGCAATTGTGTCACCATAGCCTCATTCAGCATTGGGCGACCACAAGGGATCGCTCCTACATTCACTCATTGTTTACCGCGTGAGGGATAGTAACGGTAGCTTGGTGAAATAGCCACTTTGTGACGCAAGGACTAGCAGGGCTGACAGCGGAAGACACTGCTAGGAGTATGCAGAACAAGTGGGTATAAGCCAACTACAAGTGGATAGCCCGACCCCATTTTTTATCAACAAAAATGGGGACACGCCCAGAAAATCAAACACTTGAACTATTGCATTACGCGACAAGTTAAATATTTGTATCTTTGCGCCTTATGGCACGAATTATGGCATTTGACTACGGCGGAAAACGAACTGGTATCGCTGTTACTGATCCTTTACAAATTATTGCTAGTGGCTTGACGACTGTGGCAACAGATAAAGTAATGGATTTTTTAGAGACTTATTTATTTACTGAAGAGGTGGAATGTTTTGTAGTGGGTGATCCGCGCAGTTTGGATAATGAAGCGACTGATGCAACGAGTGGTGCCGACGAATTTGCTGAAAAATTAAAGAAAAAATACCCACATATTCAACTAGAACGGGAAGATGAACGTTTTACTTCCAAGATGGCATTACGCAGCCTCATTGATAGTGGTGTTTCCAAGAAAAAAAGACGTAATAAAGCCTTGATTGATGAGGTAAGTGCTACCCTGATTTTGCAATCTTATTTAGGACACATTTAAATAAACACATAGATGACCCTTCCAATAGTAGCTTATGGTGATCCTGTTTTACGAAAAGTAGGAAAAGATATTGACGCGGAATATCCTAAATTACAGGAGTTGATTGATAACATGTTCGAAACCATGTATAATGCTAAGGGAATTGGTTTGGCTGCCCCTCAAATTGGGAAAGCAATTCGCATTTTCTTAGTGGACACCGAACAAGTATTGAATCATCCTGACGAAGAGGCAGAAATTGATCCAGAAGACTTGGAAGAAGGTATTAAGGAGGTATTTATTAATGCCCGAATCACCGAAATGACAGGTACGCCCTGGGCTTATAATGAAGGCTGTTTGAGTATTCCGCAGGTTAATGAGGATGTGACAAGAGATGAAATTATTACGATTGAATATTATGATCGAGATTTTAACTTTCACACCAAGACATTTGAAGGCCTGAATGCACGTGTGATTTTACATGAATACGATCATATTGAAGGGGTGTTATTTACCGATCATTTGTCTGCGCTTCGTCGTCGTTTACTAAAACGTCGCCTAGAGAATATCTCAAAAGGGAAAGTAGATGCACACTATAAAATGCGCTTTCCGAATGTAGGAAAAAAGAGACGATAAGTACCTAGTCATAAGTTTTTCGACAAAAATAAAACCACATAAGACATATAAGTAACATCAAAAGAACGCTTAGAGGCTGTCATAGATGGCAACTACTAAAACACCAACAAATTACACCCCCGCATATCGCTGCTATCCATGCGTCCTAGTACCTCAAAACGTCCTGTGGCATCTATTTTTCCTAAATCACTGGTCGCAATAAAGGCACAAGAATAAATATTGGCTAGGTCAATCACATTGATAGCTCCTGCCTGCCCTACTTGGTCAATGATTGCAAAAGGGTCATTCACTTCTCGAAGTAGTACCCGCATCCACGGTGGACATTCGAACCAGCCTTTTCCTTTGGAATAAGCTTGTGACAGTAGTTCAGTCATTCCATATTCGGAGTGAATCTGATCAAGTCCTAAACCCCTTTGGTAAATCTGGTGTAGCTCTTCGCGAATCACCTCCTTCCTACGCCCTTTCATCCCTCCCGTTTCCATTACTATCGTATGCTTTAAATCTAAGTCAAATTGCTCGGCTAAGTCCCAAAGTGCGAAGGAGACACCTAGCAAAATCGTTGGCTGCTCTTGTGCTTCTAGTTCTAAAATTGTTTGTACCAATCCTTGATAATCATCTAAATAAAACCCACTTTTAGGATGTCCACTTTTTTGAATCAACTGGTTTGCCATATACACTAGTGAAGAGCCTTCTCTTTCGAGGTAAGCAGGTAGTAAAGCTAGTAGGCAGTAATTTTGAATGGAGCCATAAAAATACGCAAAGGCTTTTTCAAAACTTGCTTCATATAAAGTGAGGTCTTTCACATAATGCCGACTGGTTATCATTCCTGTGGTGCCACTACTTGTAAAGACTTGCTCATAATCTGGTGGGCCAGTCATTACAGAATGCGTTTTAAAAACTTCTATTGGTAAAAACGGAATTTGCTGAAGCGTATGTACTTGAAAGGGGTCTACTTTTAGGTGTCCTAAAAATTGACGATATACTGCATTGTGTTGGGCTTGGTAGCGAAATAATAACAAGGCAACTTTTTCAAAATAACGTGCATCAAGTTTAAAGACTTCTTGCTGCAATGTTTTGGCAAAATCCATAACTTTATTGTCTAAAAATCGTTTTATTTAGAAACATACCGATTATGAACACACAATATAGTATAATCTTACTCTTTTTAGGGCTTTTTTTGGTCTTCGCTTGTATAAAGCCAGAAGAATATCCTATTGAACCTCAAATTACAGAAATTCGCTTCGATAAACTCGAATTGGATAACTATACAGAACCGTTGGTGATCAGTATTGATTTTCAAGATGGAGATGGTGATATTGGTATTACAGAAGGAAAAGCACAAAAAAATATCTTTATTATTGATACGCGTACTGGCTTTATTGATTCTTTAGCAGTACCTTACAACCTAGAAGCTCCTGGTAATGTAAAAGGTATTTTAGGAACTATTGATATTACCCAACTTAGTACCTGTTGTATTCCTGATACTGGACTTCCCTGTACGCCTGATGCAGATTATCCGCGCCAACAAGAATTAGTGTACGAAATTTATATTGCTGATCGGGCAGGTAATAAAAGTAATGTAATGCGAAGCCCAACATTAAAGATCAATTGTCCGAATTAGGTGTCGCACAACAGTCCTCCCCCCCCCTCAATCCTTCAATCAATCCTCAACATGTCCATTATTCCTTATTTCCAAGACCTTCAAGATAATATTTGTAATAGTCTTGAAGCCTTAGATGGTAAAAGTAAATTTCACGAAGATAAATGGGAACGTGCCGAAGGTGGCGGCGGTCGTACACGTATTATACAAGGAGGTGACTTGATAGAGAAAGGAGGGGTTAATTTTTCAGCAGTACATGGGGCTATGCCCGAAAAAATACACAAGGAATTGGGACTTCCTCCTTGTGAGTTTTTAGCAACAGGAGTTTCTATTGTGCTACATCCGCGCAACCCACATACGCCTATCATACACATGAATGTACGTTATTTTGAAACCAATGTAGATCGCTGGTGGTTTGGTGGCGGCATTGACTTAACGCCTCACTATATTTATGAAGAGGATGCGGTACAATTCCATCAATCGCTCCAACAAATTTGCGATAAACACGATCCGAGTTACTACAAGGCTTTTAAAAAATGGGCCGACGATTATTTTTACATTCCACATCGTCAAGAAACACGCGGTATTGGTGGTATCTTTTTCAACGATTTATCGAAAAACGAAACCCACAATTTTGACAGTCGAAAGGCTTTTGTCAAAGAAGTGGGTAATGGTTTTGTTCCTATTTATACTGTTTTAGCTAATAAGTATAAAAATAAACGGTTTACCAAGCAGGAACAACAGTGGCAATTTTTACGCAGAAGTCGTTACGTCGAATTTAATTTAGTGTACGACAAAGGTACTAAGTTCGGTTTACATACCAATGGGCGTATCGAATCTATTTTAATGAGTTTACCTCCAATGGCGACTTGGGGCTATCAGGTAATACCCGATGCAGGAAGTCCAGAAGCCCACACACAAAGCCTTTTAAGAAAGGGTATTGATTGGGCTTCACAATAAACAACATCTTAGTACACACAAGCGTCGTCAAAGATTACATCTAATGTTTCAATTTGTTGACACTATTAAAATATCAGAAAACTTTTGTCCATATACTTATGCCTTGATTTTCCAAGCATCAAACCCCTTTATCGTCTCACAATCATTGAACTGCATATAGGCAATCATTTTTTTATTAAAGGCAGCCCGAAACGCCTCATTTAGCTTGCTATGTTCCTCCCAAACAACTTGTTTAATGACTAATTCTTTACCTTTTCGATCCGCTTTCATGTCCAGTTGTCCCATAAACACATCGCCCCATAAAATAGGCATCGCATAATATCCTACCACCCGTTTTGCTTCAGGGACATAACACTCCAATTTATAGGCAAAATCAAACAACTGTGCTGCCCGTTTGCGTTGAATAATCAAATTATCAAACGGACACAATATATGCAAGGCTTTTTCTCTTCGAGAAGTAGTGAGTGCCTGCTCTAAATAATCAGGCTTTACATAATAAGCCTCCTTCGAATCCGTCTCCATCTTGACCGTTACCAGTATCTTCTCCTCTAGCATCTCTGCCAATACCTCTTTCACCTTATCCCTCGTTCCTCTTCGCAAATACCGCATCTCCCTTGCTGTTGCCAGTCCATGCGCCCGCAAAGTTGCCTCAATCAAATACCGAATATATTCCTTTTCACTAGGTACAGCAGTATCTACACCACTTGGCAACACCCGTTCTGCTAGGTCATATACCTTTTGAAAGCCCTTTCGGTGGCTGATCATCAAACGGCCTTCCATAAACAACTGTTCAAGTGCCGCTTTGGCAGGCTTCCAACTCCACCAAGTCCCTCCTTTATGATCTGCTGGAGCTTTAAAATCACGCGCCATCAA
>JAHDCM010000047.1 GCA_020629895.1 Bacteroidota bacterium | reverse complement strand
GAATCGTTCAAACGTTTACCGCGTGAGGGATAGTAGCGGTAGCTTGCCGAAATAGCTGCTTAGTGAAGCAAAGACTAGCAGGGCTGACAGCGGAAGACACTGCTAGGATTATGCTGAACAAGCAGGTATAAGGCAACTACAAGTGGATAGCCCGACCTTTTTTCGCCTCCTGCCTGTCGATGCGTAAACGCATGGACAGGCGAGGCGAAAAAAGGACACGCCCTTATTTTGTTGATATTTTTTATGTTTTGATAGAGTTAGTGCCACGAATATTAGTCAAGTTACTAAAAAGAAGTAGCTTTGTTTTATTAGAAATCATTTCACATTAAGAAAATGACACGATTAATCCTTATTATTACCAGCCTCCTCTGTTATTCATGGGTAGCCAATGCCCAATATGAAACGGTTTTGTTTGATTATGAACGTAATTATTTTAATCAAGGGCAGCCCCTTCCTGCGGAGAGTTATTTTATTTTAAGTGGACAAATTGACACCGATATTCAATTAGTAGAAGCTATTGTGTATCGCGCGCAGAAAAAGGATGAAAAGCCCTTGTATCAGGCGAGTTGGAAACGACGTTTTAATAACCAAGAAGGGGAAACCTTTGAAATTCCGATGAACTATAAATTGAGGGGAAACAACAATTATAACCTCTATTTTAAAACCTATCGTCGTTCTAATGACCAAGAAAAGGATTGGTTGTTTGAAAACATTACGACTTCCTTAAATAATTATGTGGATGGGGTGATTGCAGTAGATAAACGACGCTTGGATATTACGCAACCCGCAGGCTCCATGATTCAGGATTTGAATGATATTGTGATACAGGGAACCACGTTTTATCGAAATAAAATTAGCTACGATTTTCCTGGTTTTTCAGATATTATTAAGAATAAAATCAAACAACTCAATAAGGCAAACCTAACGAAGGCTTGGATTGTGTTTGGCGATCGAAACCAAAAGAAATACGATGCCCAACGAAAATATGCAGATCAACTAATTGAAGAGTTAAAAAACGCCCTTTATGCAGAGTTAAAGCCACTTATTAATGCCGAATTATTAGTATTAGTGGATAGTAAAGAAGTAGAAGATTACCCAGTTGAGAAAACTCGAAATATTATTTCTATTAATGCGGGTTATGGAGGGGTACACTTTGCAGGTGGACTCAATAACCTCACCTACGACAGCGGCTTTTACTTAGGTTTGTCCATTCCTTTGGCCAATTCGGCACTCTCCAATCCATTTTGGAGTAACACTTCAGTCTCAATAGGTGCCTTTGTAAAAAATATGCAAGATGAAAATGAAATTGAAGTCACTGGCCCTATTTTTCGGCGACCTTACTTTGTAGGACTAGGTTATAAAGCATTTCAGTTTGTAAGAATCAACGCAGGTGTCACCATGATCGAAGCCAAAAGAGAAACGTTTCAGTTTAATATCAATGAAGTACGTGTACGTCCTTTTGTAGGCGTTAGTGCCGAATTAAACCTTTGGCTGGGCCTTGGTCGTCGAAATAATAATTAACCATATAACTTCACTACCATGAAGAAACATCTAATTAGTCTATTCATTTTAGGAATATGCAGCCTCACCGCCTACGCGCAACAAGATGAATTCGGATGGCGAATAGGCGGTGGTATGGGATATATTAGTTATTGGGGCGACCTAAGTAATACCGATCAATTAGGTAGTGTTTTTAAAAATCATTACCGCTTTGAAGATCGTCGCACCTTCCAACTCTCTGCTGAACGAAGGTTACGTCCTGGGTTTTATGCGATGTTGAGCTATCAACAAGGCACAATTACAGGCAATGACCGCGTAGATACGAGTTATTTATACTACGATCGCGCACTTAATTTTGAAACCAAACTGCGCGATATTCATTTTTCCCTCGTCTTAGGAGCCGATAACGACCGCCTTTTAAGTAGTAACTTTTTCATCGCTCCTTACCTATCTTTAGGAGCAGGCCTAACCCATTTTAATATTGCTGCCGACCTTAAAGATGCCAATGGAAACTTTTACAATTATCAAGAAACAGCGATTGTACAGGATGGCGTTTTTGAAACAAACATTACCAATATAGGTTCGGATATTTATGGACAATATGTAGAACTAATTCCTAATTTTTCAGCAGGATTTGGCTTGCGGTTTCGATTTTTAAGGCGATTCTTTTTGCACCTCCAAACTAACTTTCACTATACCTTAACCGATCACTTAGACGATGTTGGGGAACTTGAATTTCGTAACGAATATGATAGTCCACTACAAGAATTTGCAGGCAAACCCAATCCGAATTACGAAGGGCCGCGTGCCAAACCCAATAATAGAAAAGATATGTATTTATCAACTATTGCCTCTTTACGCATTGGCTTAGGTCGAAAAAGAGAAGGTTTTAAAGCTCCTATTTTTTATACGACTGATAGATATAATAAAACTGATTATACCAATAGTAGTAGTACTAATACGACTAAAGAGGAACCCAAACGAACAAATGGATCGAATGTAAATACTGGAGATATACTTGTAGAAAACAAAAAGCTAAAACAAGAATTGGCAGAAATGAATACGCGCCTAAATGAACTCGAAAACAAGCCAACTCCAACTCCTCCTACAACAACGCCACCTGTTTACTGGCAATTACCTCCCAACTATTATCCCCCCTTACCCACCTATACCAACTCTATACAAGACACCCTCTTACAACAACTAAACGCGCTCAACCAACGCCTAGACAAACTGGAACAACAGAATCCCTCAACACCTCCCCAATCCCCCAATCCTTCAATCAATCAATCCCTCAATCCTTCAGTCCATCAATCCCCCAATCCTTCAGTCCATCAATCCCTCAATCCTTCAATCCCTCAATCTCCCACTAGCATTCTATTTACCCAAAATTCCCTAGTCGTTCAAACAACAGAATTAGAAAAACTCAAGGAAATAGGAGCTATTCTAAAAGACAATCCACAACAAAAAATACAACTCAAGGGCTATAAAGCCGCTATTGGGAATGACTATTATAACCGCAAACTCTCTCATAAACGAGTCGAAGTTGTACGCGATCGACTGATCAATGCGTTTCTAGTTTCCCAAGATCAAATACAAATGGTTCCACTTGCCAAGCATCCAACAAATTCGGAAGACTTGAACTCAAAAGCAAATCGTCGTGTTGATATTATTTGGATAGATTAGTATGAATTCCTTCTCTTTGTCATAAACGAGTAATTCTTATTATATGTATGAGCATACTATACTGCAAGATTCTATAAAACTTGACTATTATTATAGTATCTTTACCAAAATATAAATATTCTCTAATCCGAAATTATTATTTGCGGATAATAATTTCCATAACTCCACCTTAATGAAAAAATTCACTTATCTTCTTTTATTGCTTTGCAGTTTCCTCTTAACAAGCTGTTTCGAGATTGTTGAAGAAATTGATGTGAAGAAAAACGGTTCTGGAACTGCCAAAACAGTAATAGATATGAGCCAGATGATGAGCATGATGGGTATGTTTATGCCCGACTCGGTCAAAGAGTCTATGAATATGGCGACCATGTTCGAAAAAGAAATTGCTCGTTATGAAAGCATCAAGGGACTATCTAACATAAATGTACAAGAAGAAAAAGAATACGCGTACAGCATCTCTTTCGATTTCAAAGATATGGCAAGTCTCAATAAAGCAATGGAAAGCACCTCTGACGAAGAAAGTACTTCCTCCATGCTCAAAACAGATTATGGCATGAAAGGTAAACGTACCCTCCTCCGCAAATCTTCTCTCAATAGCTCTAGTGAAATGATGGAAGGACTTGATATGAGTGAAGAGGAAATGGAACAGGTATTCAGCTTTATGAGCAAACCAACTTATAAGGTAATCTACAAATTCCCCAAAAAAGTCAAGAAAGCAAAAATCAACGACAAAGGGGCTACCGTCAACCAGTCAGGAAATACGATTAGCATCCAATACGACCTCATGGAATTTATGTCCTCCAATGGTACCATCATGGATCACAAAATCAAATTCCAATAACCAATTAATCTAACATTCTTTTCATAAGCCTATCTACTTTAGATAGGCTTTTGTTATTTATTGGGCATGCCCTTCCACAGGGTTTCGGGAACAGGGGGAAATCAGTACAGACGCAAAATTTTGCGTCTGTACTGATTTCCCCCTGTCCCTCAAGTCCCTGTTCCAGGTCGGGCTATCCACTTGTAGTTGCCTCCTAGAAAACATACTCGGCTATCTTTACTGGCAGTGTCTTCCTTCGTCAGCCCTGCCAGCAAAAGCCTCATTATGTTTCTAGTTCGCCAAGCTACCGCTACTATCCCTCATGCGAAAAACGAGTGAACGATAAACGTCCAACGATGAAACGTATAGAGGCATTGTTACACCAATTCTGGAAACTTATGCTTCTATATCAATCGTCTCCCCTTCCCGCCTACCTCTTCCAACTATTTTTAAACTTTTCCCTTTCTTCAGGAACCTCCTTCCCCTTTTTTGTATTAAAAAAACATTACACCCGTCTTTTTGCTACTTTCCGTCCATTTTCCTCATCTTTGTACCTTGTTCGCTTATGACCAGACATACTTTCTATGTAACAGTAACCATTGCCTGCTTACTAATCCTTACAACCGCTTGTACCGACAAACGAAAAACCATCAAAATTGTCGAAACCAACTTCGCTGAAGAGGTGCCTCGTACAGGTAACCTTAGTTTCACCTTCAACCAAGACCTAGTACCACAAGAAAAAATAGGTACCTGGGATAGTACCCAATACATTACCTTTTCACCCGAATTACCTGGACTTTTCAGGTGGGACTCCACAAGCGTACTAACCTTCTCTCCTTCCCGCCAATTAAAAGCAGCCACCAACTATACCGCCAAACTAAATCCTGTCCTAATCACCAATGAGGAAATACAAAAACTACCTCCCAATGTTATTAAATCCTTTCATACGCCCTACCTTTCTCTAAAAAGTATCCATCCTTTCTGGTCACTAGACGAAAACGACAATAACAAATCACTACCGCACTTCAAATTACAATTTAATACCAAAGTAAAACCTGAAGACCTTGTCCAAAAACTAGACATACAAGTAGAAGGCAAAACGTATGAACCCAAAGTCATTACACAAGCAGTTAACGACGAACTGATTGTAGTACTACCTACCCTCATAGGCAAAGAAGATAAAGAAATGAAGGGCAAACTCACCCTCAAAGAAGGCTTACTACCCGTAGATGGAGACAAAGGTATTGTAAAAGACACCCCTCAAGAAATTGAGATTCCTTCTCCTTATCAACTCACCATCGAAGAAATAGCTCCCAACCATACTGGAATGGAAGGAGAAATTGTTATTAAAACATCTCAACAGGTACAATATCAAAACCTACGCAACTTCATCGAATTGAGTCCAGCAGTAGATTTCAATGTTACTGTCGATAAAACCAGCTTCACCGTTATTAGTGAAGATTTCGACATCAACAAAAAATACCAAGTAACCGTCAAGCAAGAACTTAAAGGAGAAATGGGTGGCATCTTACGCTATGCCTTCCAAGATAGCGTGTCCTTTGGGCAACTAAAGCCTTCCATCCAATTCGCCAATCAAAAAGGAGTCTATCTCAGTGCCAAAGGGGAGCGTAATTTAGAAGTCAATATTGTCAATGTACCCAAAGTGAATGTCAAAATTTACAAAATCTTTGAAAATAATATTCTCAGTTATTTAGGTCGTCGTCCTCACCACTACAACAATTACGATGATGAATACTACTATGAGGAAGATTATTATTACGAAGACACCTATAATTATTACCAAGCCAAAAAACTAGGTGATATTATCTACGAAAAAGAATACAATACTAAAGAGGAGCTTGCTCGTACCGATCAAAACCGAGTGGTGACACTCGACTTCACCGACAAACTTAAAGACTTTCAAGGGGTCTACATGATTGAGGTCAACTCTACTACTGATCGCTACCTTCGTTCTCGCAAAACAGTCGCCCTTTCCGACATTGGGCTCATCGTAAAAGAAGGTCGAAACCATGTCACTATTTTTGCCAACTCTCTCCAATCTGCTACTCCCATCCCTAGTGCCGAAATCCGAGTCATCGGAAAAAACAATCAACTCATTGACAAGCTCTATACCAATAGTGAAGGAGTAGCGCAGTATAGTACAGGCGAACAACCTGCAACAGGTTTCAAAATTGCCATGCTCACAGCCAGTAAAGGAAACGATTTTAACTACCTCCCTTTTAGCCACACCAAAATCAATACCTCCCGCTACGATGTCGGTGGACGACGTGAACCACTTGCAGGAATGGATGCCTTTTTATATGCCGAGCGCGATATGTATCGTCCTGGGGAAACCATTAATTTCTCTGCCATCATTCGAGATAGTAAATGGAATGTACCTGGCGAAGTGCCTGTAATTGTAACTGTTACCAATCCCAGTGGAAAAGAAATCAAACGTATCCGTAAAACACTCAACAAACATGGCTCTCTCGAAACAGCCATTACCCTCGCTCAAGAAGCACGCACAGGTATCTACTCTTTCGAGGTGTACACCACCGACGAAATCCTCCTCAACTCCAAACACATCGCTGTCGAAGAATTTATGCCCGACCGTATCAAAGTAAAAGTAGAAGGGGATAAAGAATACCTCGTTTCTGGCGACTCCTACAACCTTACACTTACTGCAACTAATTTATTCGGGCCTCCCGCTGCCAATCGCAATTATGAAGTAGCTGCCAGCACCAAACGAAGAGGTTTTTATCCACCCAAAAACAAAGATTATAACTATAATATCTCCAATAGAAACACCTCTTTTGAGTCTATTTTTCGAGAAGGTAAAACCGACCAACAAGGACAAGCCACCGAAGCATTCGACATTGCGCAACGTTATGAAAATATGGGACTCATCCAAACCAGTTTCTTCGCTACCGTATTTGATGAAACGGGACGTCCTGTCAATCGTCGAGAAAGTGTTATGACTTACACCCAAGATGTATTTTATGGATTAGGGCGTGAGGAAGGGTATGCAGCTATTGGTAAAAAAATAAAAGTACCTCTCATCGCAGTCGATAAAGATGGAGAAGCACAAAACGTAGAGGCAGAAGTAAAACTCATCAAACACGAGTTTAAAACGGTGCTTTCCAAATCAGGAGGCTATTTTAGATATACGTCTCAAAAAGAAGAAAAAATACTTGACTCCCGAACAATGACACTCAAAAAGTCGGGCAACTCCTACTCCTTTACTCCCGAACTCTCTGGACGTTATGAAGTACGCATTTATCCACCAGGTGTGAATTACTATGTTAGTAACTCTTACTATGCTTACGGACGTGATCGCACTACCCGCACCTCCTTTGCAGTCAATAACGAAGGGCAAGTAGATATACAACTCGACAAAAAAAGCTATAAAGCAGGAGACAATATCGAAGCCATTTTCAAAGCTCCTTTCGATGGCAAATTACTAGTCACCCTCGAAACCGACAAAGTCCTTGAACACTATTATCTCAATACCAAAAATCGTACTGCCAAACTCAATATTCCTGTTCGAGCAAACTATGTTCCTACCGTATATGTTGGAGCCACCTTATTCAAGCCACATGGCGTCTCCGAAATACCACTCACCGTAGCACATGGCTTTATGCCCACAGCTATCGAAAAACCAGAAAGCAAACTCCCTCTAAGCATCGAAACAGTCGAAAAATCGCGCTCCAAAACCAAACAACGCATCAAAGTCAAAACAGCCCCAGGATCAGCCGTCACCCTAGCCGTAGTCGATGAAGGCATCCTACAACTCACCAACTACGAAACACCCGATGCCCAAGCCTTTTTCTACCAAAAACGCGCACTAGAAGTCAATAGCTACGATGTATATCCCTACATGTATCCCGAAATCAAAGCACGTAGAAGCAGTACAGGTGGCGATGGAATGAACATGGCAAAACGGGTCAATCCGCTTACCAATAAACGCGTCAAACTCGTTACTTTTTGGAGTGGTATTCAAGAAACAGATCCTTATGGCGAAACGACCTTTGATATAGATATTCCTCAATTTTCTGGTGATCTACGCATTATGGCGCTTAGTTATCGTGATGGAGGTTTTGGCACCGCTGATGAAAATATGAAAGTAGCCGACCCTATCGTGATTAGTGCCGCCCTACCGCGCTTTTTCAGTCCCAAAGATACCGTCGAAGTACCTGTTATCTTAACCAATACCACCGAAAAAGAAGCCAACTGCAAAACAAGCATCGCCATCAAAGGGCCAGTCGAAATTATTGGCAAACAAGAAATTGATGCCATCGTACCACCCAACCAAGAAAAAGAAGTCCGCTACCGCGTACTCGCCCAACCACAAATTGGGCAAGCCAATATCGCTATCAATGTCAATGGCTTAGGAGAACAATTTAGTAATGAGACCGATTTCACTGTTCGCCCCGCCTCCCCCCTACAAAAAGTAAACGAGGCAGGCAGCATCAAAGCAGGAGAATCTGGAAACATTCAACTGGCAGTTAATCAATTCATCCCCAGTTCTATCGACCAAAGTCTAGTCATTAGTAAATCTCCACTCGTACAATTTAGTGATGACCTCGAATACCTACTCCGCTACCCACACGGCTGCCTCGAACAAACCATTTCTCGTGCCTTCCCTCAAATCTACTTCGACGAAATGGCACAACAAATACATGGAAAATATAAAGACAATCCCAATACCAAATACCACGTCCAGTACGCCATTGACCGCCTCAAACTCATGCAACTATACGATGGAGGTATGGTCTACTGGCCAGGAAGAGGAACTCCTAGTTGGTGGGGAACCGTTTACGCGGCACACTTTTTATTAGAAGCCAAAAAAGCAGGCTATGATGTAGATCAATCCATGCTCAATAAAATATACGACTATCTCCGCATGCGCCTCAAAGAACGCGAAACCGTCAAATATTACTATAATCAAGATAAAGTCAAAAAAATTGCTCCTAAGTCAGTTGCCTACTCCCTATACGTGCTGGCATTAGCCAATAAACCACAACTTTCGGTCATGAATTACTACAAAGGACACAGCGATATGCTCAGTCTTGATAGTAAGTACCTACTCGCAGGAGCTTATGCCTTAGCTGGCGATAATAAAAAGGCTGCACAGATTATGCCCGTCGAATTCAAAGGAGAAGTTTCTAAAAAAGCAACAGGAGGAAGTTTCTATTCGCCTGTTCGTGATGAAGCTATCGCCCTCAATGTACTCCTCGAAATTGATCCCGACCATCCACAAATTGGCACCATGGCCAAACATGTATCCAAAGCACTCAAAAATAATGCATACCTCAATACACAAGAACGCTCCTTTAGCTTCTTAGCAATGGGCAAAATCGCCAAACGCGCACAAGCCAGTGACATCACCG
Source organism: Bacteroidota bacterium (assembly GCA_020629895.1). GTDB lineage: Bacteria > Bacteroidota > Bacteroidia > Chitinophagales > UBA2359 > JAHDHP01. The sequence goes on along the minus strand of JAHDCM010000047.1, from coordinate 3,061 downwards.
CTAATATCTCCCTTGATGGTAATCAAATTGAAGAATTTAAGGGTCATAACATCAAGCTTAAAACCTCCGATCTTCGAAATGGAAAGGAGTTAAGTATCAATACCAATGGTACAGGACAGCTTTATTACTTCTGGGAAGCCGAAGGAATTAGTGCCGATGGTAGCTATGAAGAAAAAGACAGTTATCTCAAAGTTCGCAAAACCTTTTATGACCGCTTTGGAAACAAAGTCACCAACAACCAATTTAAGCAAAATGATCTGATAGTCATACATTTAGAACTATCGAATCTATCTAATACTTATGTCGATAACATCGTTGTATCGGACATTTTACCCGCAGGCTTCGAGATCGAAAACCCTAATGTTACTGAAGTACCCGATGTAGACTGGATCGAAAATAATTCATCTTTTGATTTCCGCGACATTCGAGATGACCGTATCAACTACTTCTCAACCCTCACTAGCAACGAAACCCGCCATTTTTACTATGTGGTACGTGCTGTTTCCAAAGGAGTTTTCCAAATGGGTCCCGTCGGTGCCGACGCCATGTACGATGGAGAGTATCATTCTTATAGTGGTGGCGGATTAGTTGCCATTAGTGACTAATTTTATTTGGGGGGCGTGTCCCTCATTTCGCATATTTTTGTCGCCCGTTCATGCGTCCACGCATAAACTTAGGCGAACAAAAATATACGAAATGAGGGTCGGGCTATCCGCTTGTAGTTGCCTCATACACAAGGTGTTTGGCTATATTTGCTGGCAGTGTCTTCCTTCGTCAGCCCTGCCAGCAAAAGCCGCACTACCTGTCTATTTCGGCAAGCTACCACTACTATCCCTCACGCAATAGACGAAGAAAGGATTGAAAAAAATCAAAAAAAATGTGACATCTTCAAAACCTTCTAGTCATAAAGACGGTTTTTACCAAAAAGATACCATTATGATGTTCGATCCTGTGTACATGGTTATTACAGGTGTAGCCATGTTAGCCAGCCGTTTTGTTGGCTCACAATTGCAAAGAAAATTTGCAGAATATTCACAGCTCCCACTAGATATGAGCGGAAAAGAAATTGCAGAGCAAATGCTTCGAGACAGTGGGATCAACGACGTACAAGTTATTTCTGTACAAGGGCAATTAACCGATCATTACAACCCAATGAAAAAAACGGTTAATTTAAGCCAAGTCGTTTATAACGAACGCAATGTAGCCGCAGCAGCAGTAGCCGCCCACGAATGTGGACATGCTATCCAACATGCAACCGCCTATGGAGCTTTAAAAATGCGTTCTAACTTAGTGCCTGTCGTGAATATTAGTTCTAAGTTTTTACCCTGGGTATTAATGGGAGGTTTGGCAATGGCAGCGACAGGAATTCCCTGGGTATTGTTAGCAGGAATTGTTATGTTTGCCATGACAACCTTGTTTACCATTGTTACCCTTCCTGTCGAATTTGATGCTAGTAATAGAGCATTAGCTTGGCTAGAAGGAACAGGAATCACTAAAGGTGTTCAACACGAAAAAGCGAAAGACGCATTGAAATGGGCAGCAAGAACTTATATTGTCGCTGCACTTGCTTCTGTCGGACAACTTTTGTACTACATCATGCTATATAATCGAGCAACTAACAGAAGCTAATTTGCTCATTATCAAGCACAAAATATTTGCGGTTTGTTTGGCTACTTCCTAAGAAAATTGTAGCTTTGTCAAGCAAATCACATTCTAATAAAATGGTTTTGTAATTTTTGTTTTGAATTTTATGGGTTATTAGGTGGCACCACGTTTGTGTCACCTTTTTTTTATGCCCTTTTCTCACCTCTTTCCTCTTGAACATTCTTTCCGCTCTACTGTTAAAAATCTATCTTCGTTTCTTTCTATCTTTACGCTACATACAGTTCACAAAACTCTAGAGTTTGTTCAGAAATATTCTATCAACTGACTGTACAGATAAGGCATGCCTTATCTCTCGTAAGTCTGACTCCTGAATCCTTTGAGGCTTGTTTTGTGCTTTTTATCGAATGAAATGATCACCAATATATGCTCCCTCAACATAAACGTCAATTAGGTTTTTTGCTAATTATAGCCCTCGGTATCATCTACTTTCAGGTTATTATTGGTGGCATTACCCGCCTCACTGGCTCTGGGCTATCCATTACCGATTGGAAAATTGTAACAGGTACTTTTCCTCCCCTCTCTGCCGATGCTTGGCAAGTCGAATTTGACCAATACAAAGCCACCCCTCAATATCAAGAAATAAACAAGGGCATGAGCATGTCCGATTTTAAGTTTATCTATTTTTGGGAATGGCTGCACCGAGTATGGGGCCGCTGGGGCTTCCTATTTATATTAGGCATATTTGGCTGGTTTCTCTACAAAAAACAGTTAGATGCCACTGCCAAAAAACGATTCCTCTTACTTTTGTTTCTCTATTTCTGTCAAGGATTATTGGGTTGGTTTATGGTGTTGAGTGGCTTATCCAAAATGCCACAAGTAAGTCATTACCGCCTTACTGCTCACCTACTAGGCGCGCTATTCCTTTTCGTATATATTTTGTGGTGGGTGGTACAACTTATCGTCCCCAAAGAACAATTGGTCGTAAAACCCAAACTCAGGCGTTTCGCTTGGGTTATTGTAGGCGTATTGGTGCTACAAATCATTTTCGGGGCTTTTATGTCGGGCTTACGGGCTGCAACTAGCTTCCCTACCTTCCCCGATATGAATGGGCAATTGATTCCTTCCAATCTGTTTGCACTTAAACCTTTTATCCTCAACTTTTTTGAGAATCATGCTACCATTCAATTTACCCATCGCCTTATTGCTTACCTGCTATGTGGTTTGATACTTTGGTTTTGGGTCAATGCGCGCGAACAAATCAAAAGTAAAGCCTATCCCTGGTTTAGTATTGGCACAAACATGTTGCCCATCGTCTTACTGCTTCAAGTAGGCTTAGGCATATCGGTGTTGTTATTTTCACAAGGCACGGTACCAGTTGGGCTAGGTTCGATGCATCAAGCAGTGGGTTTACTTTTATTGAGTACAATGACCTTTGTGAGTTTTCAATTACGAAGTG
>JAHDCM010000046.1 GCA_020629895.1 Bacteroidota bacterium | reverse complement strand
CTAATCACAAAATACAGGCGACTTAACTAGCAATTACTTATGCCTTGAAGAATTAGTACAAATTAGTACATTTTAGAGACGATTTTGCTAGTGACCATTTCTTGTTGTTCATTGTAAAAACATACAAAATAAAGGCCTTCTTCGTAATCGGTAGTGTCGATGATAAAGCCATTTTCGGATTCGGCCATGTAACAGTTGCTCATTTGTTTTCCGATAAGGTTATATACTTCGACAGATGTAATTTCGTCGGCTGGATTAAGGTCGATATTTAATTCGTTGACGAATGGATTGGGATAAACGCGTAATTCTTGTTCGGGATTTTTTTCGATACCAACCGTCCAAGTTTGTGCTTCGTAGATGATGGTGGTATTGATATTAGCACTATCTTCTACTGCCCAGACATGTATTTCTACTAAACCGAATCCTGAACCTAGGTCGGGGGTGAGTGGGCTGGATTGAAAGTGTGCGTCCATACGTGCAATGGAGCCTGAAGGTAAGGCATAAGTATTGGTACTTACAGGAGGATCCCAACATTGAACAGGATCACAGATAAGTGATTGCCAGGGGTTTCCTTCACTATCACTACCATTTAGATCAACGACTGTGCGTTCCCATTTTAGGGTAAGGTCTTGATCAGTATTATTTTTTAGGGTAGCATGTGCGACGAGTTCGTAACTGTCAACACTGCCACTTACAGAGATTGGATCGGTAGTGGGGTATTCTTCACTTAGTTCACTGTCATAAATAACAAGCGATTGTGCTTGTATGTGGAAGCTAAAAAGTAGTAATGTGATTAAAAGTGTACCTATTTTTTTCATACTTGTAAAGTTGTAGCGATTGTTTCAATAAGGTGTATTTTTTTAACAACGAAATCAGTCTCAATGTTCCTTTCAAGAAGTTGTTTTGAACGTCGAGCCGTCAAAAATATTGTTTGGTAGTTTTGACTTGGTAGGTGTCGGTATGTTTAATGTGCATCTGATTTGTAAAAAAATCAGATGCACGTATAACTAATTAGTGGACGATTGTCATTTTCTTTGCAGAAATGACCTCTCCTTTTTGGTTGGTGAGTTGATAAATATAAGTGCCTTGATTTATATTGTTAGTAGGGATGGTCAGTTGTTGACTACCTTTGTTGACTGTATAATTGGCAATTTCTTTTCCACTAATATCAATAAGACGCAAATTCATGGCTTCGGGTACATTTTCTAGTTCGATAGTAGTGAATGTACCTGCTGGGTTTGGATAATTTTGGTGAACTTGCAGATTTTTGATGGCATTATCGTATTCATTACTGGTGATGAATCCGCTAAAATATTGTTGGGTAAGACGCATAAATTCGTTGCGGAAGTCTTCGGTACCCATCATTTCGAGGTTCAGTCCTAAATATACGATTTTGTAAAGCCCATTGTCAATTCTTACCCCTGCGTAGCGTCCGTCATATTCTATAGAACCTGCACCTGCATACCGAAGGATAGGAATTGCATTTTCATCAAGTGGCATGATTTCGTCGGGAGAAAGTTCGCCGCCACGAAATACAACGCGGCTATAATCAAACTCTTCTTCCATTTGTCCATAAATTTCATCCTCATTCATTGGACGTACTTTAAGGTTGGAGCGTCCGATACCATTATTGGAAAAGTCTGTATGAAGGAAATCGTTGAAGAAGGCGGTAGTTGCTGGACTACGGTGTGAGAATTCTTCATCACTAAGAGCATCCCACGCAATATCTTGACCAGCTAGAAGCAAGTTCCCTCCATTTACTAGGAAGTTGGTGAGTAGTTCTGTTGTTTCATCATCTATGGCGGGGAAAATATTTCCTGTATTGTAATAGATGTATTTTACCTCTTCAATTTGTTTTTCAGCTACTGCCTTTTTGAAGGCATTTCTTGGTATCATACCTAAGCCATCTACTAAAGAAATATCTAGTAATGGATCAGCATAAAATTCTTTGTAGGCGTCATCATTGAAAAGTACAAGTGTTTCGACTCCACTGTTGATAAAAAAGTTGAGGCTAAGACCAGAGTCTCTAGGGGAGGTACGTCCTCTTACCTTAATGGTATATTGAGCAAATGATTTGGTTGGACCTGGCACTACATTAATCCCAATATTATTAATAGAGTTCGGATCGAAAGGAGCGGTATAAACAACTCCATCTACTTCTTCACCTGCAATAGTAAGATTTGAAGTCCAATCTTGGGGAGCATTATCTTCCATTTCGATAATCAGGCTTGTTTCTGATTTGAAAAGTGTTTGGAGGTCTGCTTGTAGGCTCACTACTTCGCCTTCTGTTGCACGAAAAACCTCTTTGTTGCCACTAGCTTCGATATTGGCTTTCAATTCGAGGCTAGAGCCTCCATTTAGGATTTCTTTGTCAACATCGTTTTGCACAAAGGCGATGGCGTAAATATTACGATGATCCCAGTCGGAATTAATATCATACTCAAAGGTAAATTCTTGAGATTCGAGGTTGGTATCGAAGGTGATTTCTTGTCCATCAGTACCAGGCACCATTTCTCTAAATACGTTGGGAAATTCTTTTTCTCCATTACTACCAGGAGCAGAGTCATATTCGACTGATCGTTCAATGATTGCAACTCGTAATTTCCAATCTCCTTCTGATACTTCGGTAACAGGATTAACGATTACCTTGATATTCCCTTTCCCATTAATAATATCATTTGATACAGTTAGTTGGATGGGGCTTCCTTCTGCTTTGGCTCTATTTACTTCACTAGCTACTGCTTCTTCGCTACTTTCACGAGCATTAGCAATAAAAAAAGGAACTCCATTTATATTGTAATACTCTTGGCGCGTATCCACTGGTGTTGGATTGAGTGTGTACATGGGGTCAAACCCTGGGAATGCGGTATGGTACCCGATGTGCAAGACATGAGAAGCGTTGTCTTTAAAGTTGCGAATGAAGGTTGGATTACGAGCTGCACAAGGTGGGCAAGAAGCATTGGTGAAATGTTCGTAAACAACAAATTTTTTGGCTAGTTGGGCTTGGCTATCAAAAGATAGGCAGGTCATCAAAACTATAAAAAAGAGTATAAATTGTTTCATAGTACGGTTTTAAAGAAAGATGGATAATTTGAGTTGTGAAATATTTTTGGTAACATCCCATAAATATAGGGATTTGTTTTTTCTTTAAGTAGATAAGAAAGGTAAATTTGCAGGTGTTTACATTGCTAGCTCTAAAAACTTGTTTTAACTAAAAAAATAAATGAATAATATGGACACTAAGAAGTCGCTGGAATTATATGAGGAAGCTCTAAACTATTTTCCAGGTGGTGTTAACTCGCCAGTACGTGCTTTTCGCTCGGTGCATGGAAAGCCCTTGTTTATAGAACGCGGAGAGGGATGTCGAATTTGGGATGCAGATGGGAATGAGTTTATTGATTTTTGTTGTTCTTGGGGGCCTTTAATTTTGGGACATAATCATCCCGATGTGAAGCAACAGATTCAAGAAGCGTTGGACAAGGGGACTTCTTTTGGTGCGCCAACTCGTTATGGAAATGCACTTGCTAAATTGATTTTAGACCATAATCGTTATATTGAGAAATTGCGTTTTGTCAATTCGGGTACAGAGGCCGTTATGTCAGCTGTGCGATTAGCACGAGGTGCAACAGGACGTAACAAGGTGATAAAATTTGAAGGTTGTTATCATGGGCATGTAGATCATTTGTTGGTAAAAGCAGGATCAGGATTAGCTACCTTTGGTGTCTCTTCTTCGGCGGGGGTACCAGCGAGTTTTGCACAAGAAACGATTGTATTGCCTTTAAACGATCGCAAGGCTCTAAGTCAGGCATTTGAAACCTATAAAGATGATATTGCGGCGATTATTGTAGAGCCTATTCCTGCTAATAATGGCTTAATGTTACAAGAAAGGAGTTTTTTAGAATGTTTGCGGTTGAAGTGTTATCAACAGGGGAGCTTATTGATTTTTGATGAGGTGATTTCAGGTTTTCGAGTAGGTTTCGAAGGGGCTGCAGCATACTATGATATTGAACCAGATATTATTACTTATGGGAAAATTATAGGAGGAGGAATGCCCGTAGGAGCTTATGGGGCGAGTGCAGAAATTATGGGGCATATTGCACCAGATGGCCCTGTATATCAGGCAGGAACCTTGTCGGCCAACCCAGTGGCTATGGCAGCAGGATTGGCACAGTTAGAAATGTGTTTACAAGACGGTTTTTACGAGCAATTGGAAGCTAAAACACAAAAAATTGTAGGGACGATCAATGCTTTTTGTGAAGAAAAGGGTTATCCAGTACAGTTATTTTCTATTGCTTCCATTTTTTGGATTGCTTTTACCAAAGATACAGCAGTACGTAGTGCCGATGCAATTGATGGGGAGAAGATGAGTTACTTCAAATCTTTGCATCAACATTTACTTGCTAGAGGAATATACGTAGGACCTTCAGGATATGAAGTTTGTTTTGTTTCTGCCGCACATGATGAGGCGTCTATTACACAAGCAATCAACGCTTTTTGTACGTCTTTGGACTTAGTATTTGGGTAGTGCCACTAGGAAATAGGCTTGGTTTGTCATTTTTTTACGTTTTTATGGCATTCCCTTGTTTTTTTAGTAACTTAGTAAACCAATATTCCCCAATCTATATTCCCGAAAATAGGTAGAAGTTTTCAGCAATGCCATAGCATATTTGTTAAGAGGTTGTTTTGTATGTATTTGTTTTAGTTTCTCTAAGACTTAGAACGCTTAGATAGAGACAACCTTTAGCTCCATTTACCATTTAGACTATGAAAAATACAGGCATTTTAAGACCTATTGTCGTTTTCTTTATATTGAGTTCTATTGTGTTTGTCGCGTGTGCAATATTGCTTTATTCTAATTATGCAGTATTAGAAAACAAAAAAAGCATTAGTGTAGATAAATATCGTGAACATTTAAAAGAACAATTAACAGAGATTACGGAAAGTGGTGAAAAAAAATATCCTTCTGCTGAGGAAGTGGAAGCATACCTGCTAACAACAAGAGGTTATCAGATGATTATGGATGAACACCGGGAAGGTAGTGCCTTCTTGGCAGGTTTAGGAGGTGTTTTCTTATTATTATTGGGAGGAGGTTGTTTCTTTTTATATCGTAGTGTAAGACAACAACACTTATTGAATGTACAACAGCAAAACTTTTTGCAAACCATTAGTCATGAAATGAAAACGCCCATTGGAAGTATTATGTCTTCCTTGTCGAATATTCAAAATTATGACTTAGAACGGCAGATGGAAACGAAGATGGTCGGGAATGCCATGACCTCGGCTCGACGCTTAGATGGCTTGGTACATAAAATATTGACAGCCGCTAAGTTGGATAATAATAGTATGACTTATGTGATTGAGGAAACAGATTTGAGTATGCTGACCAATGAAGTGGTACGTCGATTCAAAGCACGTATTGATGGGTCGAGATTAGTAAGCAGTAATGTAGAAGAAGATTTATTAGTGCAAGGTGATTCTTCTGCCTTAATTTCGATTGTTAGCAATTTGTTAGATAATGCACATAAATATTCTGATAAAGGAAGTCAAATTCAGCTTCGATTATTGGAGAGTAAGAAAAATAAAATTCGTTTGGAAATTTCAGATAATGGAGTTGGAATACCTGATGAACACAAAGACGAAATTTTTAAACGTTTCTATCGAGTGGGAGCCGAAGAAACTCGAAGTACTAAAGGGTCGGGTTTAGGCTTGTTTATTGTAAAGAAGTTGGTAGAAATGCACAAAGGAAGTATCAAAGTAGAAGATAATCACCCACAGGGAAGCACGTTTATTGTAGAGATGCCAGGAATAAAGTTTGTTCCTGCCTATGAAGGGGAGTTTAGTGATGAGTTGGCTTAGTGGTTTTACGTATTAATCATCCAGAAAAGCGAACAAGTAAGGTTCTAAATTATGGCAACAAACAAATGGAAAAACTGGTCGGGTATTGTCAAATGTCAACCCAAGAAAATTAAATTTCCCAAAAGCGAGAAAGAACTACAAAAAGTAGTACAAAAATGTATTAAAAAAGGACAACGTTTGCGCGTTTGTGGGACAGGACATTCTTGGAATCCGCTGTGTGAAACCGATGAAATTATGGTCTCACTCGATGAATATCAAGGGATTGAGCATATCGACATGGAGAAAAAGCAAGCCACTGTTTATGCAGGTACTAAACTGCATTTGCTTGGAAAGTTGCTTTTTGAGTATGGCTTGGGGTTAAAGAATATGGGCGATATTGACGAACAATCTATTGCTGGTGCAGTGAGTACAGGCACACATGGTACAGGCATGGAACTAGGTAGTTTATCGACTCAAGTAGTAGGTTTGACCCTTGTTACAGGTACTGGAGATATTGTAGCATGTTCAGAAACTGAAAATAGAGAGCTATTCAAAGCAGCACAATTATCACTAGGGATGCTTGGAGTAATTAGTAAAATTACGCTACAATGCGATCCCGCCTATAAATTAAAGCTACATGTAGATAAAGAACCTATCCATTCTGTATTTGCTAACTTAGACCGTTATAATCGAGATAACCGCAACTTTGAATTTTACTGGTTTCCTTATACCGATTATGTACAAACCAAGTTTAGTAACATCACTCATGAATCTCCCAAAGATCCTGGGCGCGTAGAATTTATGACCGATATGGTACTCGAAAATGGTTTATTTGGAGTGATGAGTGCCGCTACACGCGTAGTACCTAAGTTTTCTAGTCGTCTGGCGCGAATATCTGCTTGGGCAGTCTCTACCAGCGATAAAGTCAATTGGAGTCATAAGGTGTACACCATGCCGCGGTTGGTAAAATTTAACGAAATGGAATACAATATACCCCTTGATCGTTTTCAAGAGGTATTCGACGAAATCCGCCATTGTATTGATCGTGAGAAATTCAATGTTCACTTTCCCCTCGAAAATCGGTTTAGTCCAGCCGATGATATTTATCTCAGTTCTGCTTATGGACGCGAATCGGCTTATATTTCTTGCCATGTCTATAAAGGAAAACCGTATCAAAAATACTTTGCTGCACTCGAAAAAATATTCCGCAAATATGATGGACGACCCCATTGGGCGAAGCTACACACACTGACTGCTAATGAGTTAGCTGACATCTATCCGAAATGGGAAGATTTTAGACGTATTCGCCAGCAATGTGATCCGAATGGTCTCTTTTTGAATGGCTATTTGCGGGCTTTAGTGGGGGCGAAAGCAACTGAGAAAGTGATTTACTAGTTTTTGACCCAGTCATCCATTCACCCATTTATCCAGTCATCAATAATGTTGGGCGTGCCGGGTATCAAAAAAGCGCAATCTTTTGTCACAAAAGGCTGCGCTTTTTTGATACCCGTCGGGCTATTCGCTTGTAGTTGGCTTGTAGCCGCCTGTTCCGCCAAAGTGCTGGCAGTGTCTTCCTTCGTCAGCCCTGCCAGCACAGGCGTCACTAGTTGGTTACTGCGCCAAGCTATCGCTGCTATCCCTCACGCGGTATATGATGGAACGATTGACGATTAAACGTCCAACGGAGTTGCCGCCAGCGATGACGCTGGCGGCAGCCTAATTCATTCAATCATTCAGTCAACCACCCATTCACTCATTGTTTGCCGCGTGAGGGATAGTAGTGGTAGCTTGCCGAAATAGACAGGTAGTGAGGCTTGTCCTAGCAGGGCTGACGAAGGAAGACACTGCTAGGGCTTTAGCCGAACACCTTGTGTATGAGGCAACTACAAGCGGATAGCCCGACCCTCATTCGAAAATCGACTTGGCAGGTTTGTTTGTAAAAGGGCAAGCACGAGGCATTGCCCCTACAAAACCTGATAAGTCTTGATTTTCGAATGAGGGACACGCCCAAAGATTAATAAGGGGATTTTAGCTCCGTATTATTTTTCTTTTATTGCTTCTTTTTTTTCGAGTGTTACGGATGGATAATCGCGGTAGGTATAACTTTTATGGACAATTTTCCAGTGGTCTTTTACTTTGAGAAGTAGAAAGTAGTCGGTGTAAAGGCGTTTTCTACTAGGCATGTCAATTTCGACTTTAGCCATAGCGGCATCGTTTTCATAATCAATAGAGATGATGCGTCCTGGGCGGTTGTTTTTTTCTCCTTCCTTAAAATATCCAATATATTTTTGACCAGAACGTGCGCGAATGGTATCATCGTGAACCGTGTATAAGTTGAGGTCTTCGTGAAAAGCTCTTTTAATGCGGTCGGGTTCGCCATTAGCAGTCCCTTCGATATAATCGAGTAGGGTGGCAGAGATTTGCTCTAGTTCAGAGGGAGCTTGTGCTTTATCGCTTGCTTCTTGTGCATTCGTTACTAGGACACTTCCGAATAGAAGTATCGTTAGAAGGAGATAATGTGCTTTCATAATGATAAATGGGTTAAAGGGTTAATGACAGTTATTTTGTAGCTTCTTGTTCGATGTAGGTGCGCAAATCGGTGAGTTGTTGCTCACTGAGGCGTTCGAGGGGGTAATGAGGCATATAAGGACGGTAGCCCATAACAGCGTAGGTGCCTCGGCGCGTGATATTATAAATAGATAGGTGTTTTTCCATTTTGTGGAAGTTGCGTTTGAGCATTTTGAAGGTGAGGGGAGAGTCGTCGAGGATGAGATTGGTGACGTTTTTTCCAATACCGTGACAGTGCTGGCAACTGAGTTCGTAAACGGCTTTGCCCATATCGGGGCGACCCGTTAATTTTTTGCTTGATTCGAAGCTGGTATAAGGTGATTCAAAGTGAGCGGGAGAGGCTTGTAAGTATTTACTTTTGAGCCACTGAATCATTTTTTGAGGGTCTTCTTTTTGGGCGTTTAGTTGTGTCATTTCCTCAGTAGATAAATCAAGGTCATGGAGTTTTAATTCGATTGACCAGAGGTATGCTAGTACTGCGTCGAGTTCTTGGGGCTTGAGAAGACGGCCTTGTGAACATTCTATCGCGCATAACTGGATGGCATTGACAAGGGTATCGCGTGCAGGTGCTACTAGTGAACCGTATTTTTTGAGGTAGTCATCATTGTACCAAGTACTACGATTGACGGCACCATAGAGGGTGGTGCCTTGTAAAAAGGGGAGTCCTGTTTTGATAGCATGTTGTAGTCGCGCTTCGGGGTCGCTTACATTGGCTACGGGGTCTTCGGGTAGTACATTGTGACAATGAGTACAGACAAAATGCCTGGATTGTTGACGGGTACGTTTCCCATCAATAAAGGTATGTCCTTTGTGAACGAGGTCTTTTCCTTGTTGAATTTGCTCTTCACTAGGATGTTCTACATAATGAAGAGGTGGGTTGTCTCCTAATTCCATTAATACCTTACTGACAGGGGTTGTTGCTGTCCACTGTTGTTGATCGTCGGGGCGAAGTTGGAGTGCCGCGAATAATATAAATAGGCTGATGGCTAAGAAAGCGGTGGTTTTCGTAGGCATGTTTGTGAGTTGATTAATAGGATAAAAGCTTGGCAATACGTAGTAGATTGCTATCGAAGGTAGAGTGATGTTTGACACTTTGCTCTAGTGGGACATGTGCAATTTGACCGTTTTGGATACCAATCATAACATTGGATTTGCCTGCTCGTAGTGCTTCGACAGCAGCGACCCCTAAGCGACTAGCACGTACTCGATCCATGCAAGTGGGTTGCCCGCCTCGTTGGATATGTCCGAGAACGGTGACACGAATATCGTAACGATCTTTCATGCGCTCTCCGACCATTTTAGCGATTTCAAATGCGCCACCTGCTTCTTCTCCTTCAGCAACTATGACAATACTGGATGATTTTTTGCGCATCCATCCCAATTCTAAATCTTCAATGAGTGTTTCAATATCCGTTTTACTTTCTGGTACCAAAATCGCCTCGGCTCCTACTGCAATACCGGTGCGGATAGCAATTAATCCTGCATCACGTCCCATTACTTCAATAAAAAAGAGGCGGTCGTGTGAGTGGGCGGTGTCGCGTATTTTATCTACTGATTCAATAACGGTATTAATGGCGGTATCGTATCCGATAGTGTAGTCGGTACCAAACATGTCATTGTCGATGGTGCCGGGAATACCGATAACAGGAATTTCATATTTTTTTGAGAATTCATTGGCACCTCTAAAGGTGCCATCTCCACCAATGGTGATTAATCCGTCGATGCGTTCTGCTTTGAGATATTGCCAAGCCCGTTTCATGCCTTCTTCTGTTCTGAATTCTTTGCTTCGGGCGGATTTGAGAATGGTTCCACCTCGATGAATGATATTGCTAACACTCCGAGAGGACATCTCTTCAAAATCTCCTTCGATCATTCCTTGATAGCCTCGATAAATTCCAATCATTTGGAGGCCATGATAAAGCCCTGTTCGGACGACTGCGCGGATACAAGCATTCATGCCAGGTGCATCACCGCCAGAGGTGAGCAGCGCGATTTTTTTTAATTTTTTTTCCATGATAAGCTAACAGCTGTTATTTTGTTGACTGAAACCTTGAATAAGATATTAAATTTTCCGTACTTTCCACTAGAATTTATATCAATTTTATCGAATAGTCACATTCCCTTACAAACTACATAATTTTAGCAAATGACATTACTCGACTGGATCGTATTTATAGGCATTTTGGGGTTTATTGTATTGTTTGGATTATCCTTCACTAAAAAAGCGGGCAAGAATATGGCCAGTTTTTTCTTAGGAGGAAGAAACTTGCCGTGGTACATCGCTGGTATTTCGATGGTCGCTACTACTTTTGCTGCGGATACGCCGCTGGCAGTTACTGAATTAGTGGCAGATAGTGGGGTTTCTAGCAACTGGTTGTGGTGGTGTTTTTTGGCAGGCGGGATGTTGACGACTTTCTTTTTTGCGAATTTGTGGCGGCGTGCTGAAGTACTGACGGAGGTAGAGTTGATTGAATTGCGTTATGATGGCTATGCGGCTTCTTTTCTGCGCGGTTTTAAGTCTTTGTACTTGGGGGTGTTTATGAATGCGGTGATTATTGGGTGGGTGAACCTTGCCTTGATTACCTTGCTACAAGTATTTTTTGGTTTAGATTTCTTTGGGGCAGCATGTTATACGGCTTTGGTAATGGTGATTGTTGCTATTTATTCTTCTTTGTCTGGCTTTTTGGGTGTGGCTTTTACTGATGCGATACAGTTTGTCATTGCGATGGTAGGCTGTATTATTTTGGCGATATTAGTGGTTAATTCGCCAGAGGTAGGCGGGATGAGCAAATTGCAAGAAACACTACCCGAAGGAGCCTTTAGTTTCTTTCCGCAGGTAGGCGGGGAAGCGGCATCAGGTTCGGATTTGGGAAGTACACTTGCACTGGGTGTGGGCGGTTTTTTGGCTTATGTGGGTGTTTTGTGGTGGGCGAGTTGGTATCCGGGGGCAGAACCTGGAGGAGGTGGGTATGTTGCCCAGCGTATGATGAGTGCGAAGGATGAAAAACATGCGGTGTATGCGACTTTGTTTTTTCAAATTGCCCATTATTGTATTCGTCCTTGGCCCTGGATTGTGGTCGGTTTGTGTTGTATTAGTTTGTATGGAATGAACTACAATTTAAAGTATATTCCTGACCAAGAATTGGTGCAAAATATACAAGCATTAAAAGCGGATAAGAGTGAAAAAGGAAAGCAATTGATTAATGATAAAATCTTTGTATTAGATGCAGCACAATTGGAGGAGTTGGCAGCGAAAGACTCGGATCAAGGGAAGTTGGTTAATAAAAATTTAAGTCAATTAAAGGCGGTAAATCAGCAATTGGCGGCATTGGCAAAAGATAATCAAGAAATTGATGAAGCCTTACAATATAGTGGTGATACTAGGAAGGGCTTTGTTTTAGCGATGAAGGGTTTTTTGCCTAGTGGTTTGAAAGGGTTATTATTAGTGGCCTTTTTTGCGGCTTATATGAGTACGATGTCTACGCAATTGAACTGGGGGGCGAGTTATGTAGTGAATGATTTTTATCACCGCTTTTTGGATCGTTCGGCAACGCAGGAGAAATTGGTAAAAGTGGCGCGTATTGTTACGCTTTTGTTGATGGTGATTGGTTTGGGAGTATCGCTTATTTTGGATAGTATTGCCGATGGCTGGAAGTTTATTATGGAATGTGGTGCAGGGCTTGGTTTGGTCTTGATTTTACGTTGGTATTGGTGGCGTATTAATGCGTGGAGTGAAATTACGGCTACCATTGCTCCTTTTATTGCTTTTTCGATTAGTAAATGGGTACTAGGTTGGGAGTTTCCGAATAGTTTCTTTTTTACAGTTGGTTTTACAACTGTTGCTTGGTTGGTGGTTACGTTCTTTACGCCTCCTACGAATATCGAAAAACTGAAGGCGTTTTACACGAAAGTACGTCCAGATGGTTATTGGGGGGCGGTGAGTGAGCTAACGAGTTTAGCGGGGCGTAAGTCGAATCTACCTTATTTATTCCTTTGCTGGATTAGTGCGATTGTGATGACTTATTCTATTTTGTTTGCTTCGGGTAAGTTTGTCTTTTTAGAATGGATGATGGGTTTGATGTGGTTGGTGGTAGCGGTGATTGCGTTTTTTGTGTTGCGGATGGCAGTAGGGAAGACGGAGATTTTGAAGGACTAGGAATTGTGCGA
>JAHDCM010000045.1 GCA_020629895.1 Bacteroidota bacterium | reverse complement strand
TTCAAATCACCAACACCATTCTTACTCCAATAAGGCGACATGATCGTCTTGATTTTTCGCGCACGCGTTGTTAAGCCCTGTTGTGTTTCTTCCCAACCAGCAATTTGATGTGGGAAATCATTTTCAAAGACATAAGTCAAAACACGACCAGAACCAAAAGTAATCGTATAGGTTTTTAATGCCTTACCAGTAAAGAAATGGCCCGTATAATCACCCATTGCCGCCGTTGCTTTTCGTACCTCATTAGCTTCATGGTGCAAGGTAGTATATACCGTACTTGGAATAATATTGAAAGCACCGATGGGTAAGTTTTGAGGATTGATACGAAGGCGAACAGGTATTTCATCTTCGAGTAAGTTGGCTTTGATTTCAAAATCTTGTTCTCCTTCTTGCTCGAAATAAGAATGAAATTGCACGCGATAAGTACTAGCGTCTTTTAAATTCAATTGTACAAAAGACTGTCCACACCAATCTTGAGAAGAAGTAGTGACTTTAGGTGTATGTGGGTGGGCTTTAGTATCGACAGGTGTAAATACCGAACTCATAATAGAATAGTCATACAAACCCGTTGGAAATTTGCGAAGGGCATTTAATTTTAACACACTCGTAGCGGCATCGCTACTAGCACTTTCTTTTTTGACCTGCTTGTCGAGGTTAAAATCTTCAGTGACAAAAATCAGAACGGCTTTACCTGGATGAATAGCACCATAACGAGCTTGTTCGAGTGCATAACTGCTAATTTCTGCTTGTCCCTGATACCAGTAATCTTGAAAGGGGCGGTGTTCTGTTGTTGTTGCTGGATCAACAGTAATAGAAAAGTTGGCAGCCCCATTATGGTTCTCATTGCTGCCTTTCTTCTGTTGACAAGATGTCCACAAAAGAAGGCAACAAATCATTAATAATTCATACTTGCGATACATGTTTATTCTTCTTTACTTAATCCTCATCCCTAGTAGAAGGTTCCTCCATTTCCTCTTCGGGATCATCTGCCTTCATCATTCCTTTTAGCTGTCCCATCATTTCTTTAACGCTCAATTCAGGATTTGCCTGTTGTTGCTTTTTATGTTCTTCATCAAATACCACAATCTTTTTAATAGTAGCTTTTACAGGAGGCACATCTTCTTCTGTGATAGTCATGAGAACCTCTTTAGTAAGGGGGGTGATACTTACAATTCGGTTGGCTTGGCGTTCTACACATTGCTCAAATAGGTTACGAGCAACCCGCGCATTTCCAAATGTTTTTAGCTTCATCGCATACAATTCGTCGTAGATAAATTGCAGTTTCTCTTGTGCGTCGGGAGCAATGATAAAATCGGCCTTTTTGGCGAATATATTGGTAATGGCGATTAGTTCTTCTCCATTATAAGGTTGGAAGTCGTAATAACGATTGAAACGCGATTGCAAACCTGGATTTGATTTGATAAAGGTTTCCATTTCATCAGGATAGCCCGCTACAATCACAACAAGGCGATCCCGATAATCTTCCATTCGTTTTAATAAAGCTTCTATCGCTTCATGTCCGAAGTCGCGTTTATCACCTCCGCCACCTCTTGCCAATGCATAAGCCTCATCAATAAATAAAACACCATCAAGGGCCGTTTTTACAATCTCATCGACTTTGAGAGCCGTTTGCCCCACATAACCTGCCACTAAGCCTGCGCGATCTGTCTCTACCAAATGCCCTTTTTCAAGAATGCCAATTTGCTTATAAAGGCGGGCAATAAGACGGGCAATAGTGGTTTTGCCTGTACCCGGAGGCCCCATAAATACGGAGTGCAAAGAACGACCTTGTGTTTTGAGTCCTTGTTCCTCTCTAGCTTTTTGTACTTTTAGAAAGTTGATAAGGGTACTAATATGCTCTTTGATATTTTTAAGTCCAACCAGTTGATTGAGTTCTGCCAATACATCTTCAAGGCTTTCATCTTTGTCACTTTCAATCTGCTTGACATTTGGAATGGCTTTTTTCGGACTATTCACCAATTCAAGTACCTCCTTGAGTAGTCCTTCTTCTAATTCCGTAACAATACCGTCAGCTTTGGTTACAATAGAGGCAAAACGATACAGATGCGCGCCTACTTCTGATAATAAGTCATGATCTAGTTTTGAGAGGATAACGGGCAGTAATAATTGATCAGGAAATTCGCTTTTGACCTTAAAGATATTTGCCGAGCGCAATTCCTCGAAGTTTTTCTGAAAATTCTCGTTTGTTAAAAGGTCATTGATACGACTCAGTTTAATGCTTTCGGCCATATCGCCATCGCCAAGTAGTCGTTCAAACATATAGGTGAGGGCAAATTGCTTCCGTCGAATGACTTCTTCCGATTCGTCATTAACAAGGTTGAAGATTCGAAGTAGGTCTTGCATAAACAATTCTTTGGAGCTAGGATCATTGACGATCACATCTGTCTTGTTTACCATCTTTTGGATGGTTTGTTTAAAAGGCTTATCGTGGTCGAGTTCTTTACATAGCGTCTGGTATTGATTGCCTTCATGCTGTAAGAGCTTTAAAAACTCAAGATCAATGAGGTCGGCTTTGATCGCTGCTTCGGTACTTAGTCCTTCTTGAGCTTGTTTGCTTGCGCCTGCTTTTTTTTCTTCCTTATCATTATTATCATTACCTGTATTTATGGTAATAGGGATGCTTGGATCATCTTTCCCATATTTTGTGATATTCATATCCTCTTTGGGATCGTGTTCGGCAATATTGCGGAATAGTTGGGTGATTTTTTCGCGCATTTCATCCGATAGATTATCAAACTTAGGACGAAGGTTTCCTGCTTCATCAAATAACTCGTTGGCTTTTTCGAGTGGCAAATATCCTTTGCGGAAGTGAATATTGCAATCGGTTAATAAAAAACCTTTATTTAAGGCAGCGGATACGGTTTGATCGTAAAAGAAAATGATGTCTTCTTTGGCTAAGTTGAGAGAGGTAAATTGCGCCGAGATGCGGATAATCATCATGGGAGGGACTGTCCCTTCCGAGTAGCAGTTGTGAGCTGCTAGTTCTTCTGCTGTGAAGAGTTCTTTTATCCAATTGTTGAGAGTGGCAGGGAAGATGTAGCTCATGTTTAATGATTGATTGACTGGATGACTGGATGACTGGATGATTGATTGAATGAAGAATATGAGGATAAGACCTATTCAATCAATCATCCTGTCATTCAATCATTGGTTTGCGTGAGGGATAGTAGCGGTAGCTTGGCGAAATAGAAACAGTGAGCGGCTTGGTGAAGGGTGGCTGAGCGACGAAGCGAAGACGCACTGAACCACTAGCCGAACCTGTTTTCTATGAGGCAACTACAAGCGGATAGCCCGACCTTTTTTCGCCTCCTGCCTGTCGATGCATAAGTACATCAACAGGCAGGAGGCGAAAAAGGGACACGCCCAAAAAAATAATATCTAAAGGTACAAAAACACCTTAGTAAGTCAAAGGTAGCTATGCTAAAAACATTTGTAATTGCTTTTAGTTTTTATTAACTTAAAGTATCTAACACCTTCTCCTTTTATTTACTTGTATTTTCCCATCTATCTAGTATTCATGTCTAGTAAAGAGGTATCTGAAATAGAGAAGTTAAAGCAAGAGATTGCCGCCTTGAAGGAACAACAGGCGATGCAGCAAGTGCAAATTGAGACGCTTGAAAATGAACTGGTTGAAAGTGAATATCGACTGGATCAATTGTATCAGGCGTCATTTGAGGGCGTTGTTATTTATGTAGATGAACTGATTGTGCTAGTAAATGAGCGAACTTGTGAGTTATTTGGTTTTGCGCAGCACGAACTATATCGACAAACGATTCACCAGATTTTTGCCCCCCACTATCTACAAGAAACCTTATTATTTTTAGAAAAGAAGCCTTCCCATTCGCGTTTTGAAACGATGTGTTTGCATCGTACTCGTGAGTTAATTCCTTGTCTAATTCGCTGTAAACCGATTTCTCATAAGGGAGAGGAGGCAACGGTGATTATGATTAGTGATCTTAGTAGTGTTCGCGCCAACGAACAGCGTTTGTTGCAGAGTGAGTTATTGTATCGCAACTTGTTTGAACAGTCGAGAGATGCTATTTATATATCGAGTATTCGTGGTGATTTGCTAGAGGTGAATCCTGCTGCATTAAAGTTGTTTGGCTATAACTGGGAGGAGTTGCAAGGAATGAATGCCATGCGTTTGTATGCGAATCCTGCTGCTCGCGATGCATTTCGGAAACGAATTGAACAACAAGGTGAGGTGTATGATTATGAGGTGCAGTTGCGAAAAAAAGATGGGACTGTGATTGATTGTGTGATGTCTACGAGTTTGCGTAGAGGGGCGAATATGGAAATCTTGGGCTATCAAGGAATTATTCGTGATATTACGCACCGAAAGCGAGAACAGGATTTAATATTGGCTAAAGAGGTGGCAGAGCATTCGGCTTTGGTACGCGAACAGTTTCTGGCAAATATGAGCCACGAGATACGAACACCGATGAATGCTGTGATTGGAATGACGCATTTATTGGATTTTTATTTGGATAAACCAGAGCAGCGAAAATACTTACAAGGTATCAAAAGTGCCTCTAGTCATTTATTGGTCATTATTAATGATATTTTAGACTTTTCGAAAATAGAGGCAGGACAGTTGATTTTGGAGCAAGAAACCTTTGATTTATCGCAACTTTTAAAGGAAGTGGAGGATACGTTTCGTTTTGAGATAGCAGATAAGCATTTGTCCTTTATTTTGGACATTGCAGAGTCGGTGCCAGCTTATATAGTGGGGGATGCAGCTCGTTTGAAGCAGATTTTGCTGAATTTGGTGGGAAATGCCGTGAAATTTACCCAACGCGGCAGTATCAAACTCAAAGTGCGCCTTTTTGAAGAAGATGCCAAGCATCTGAAGTTGGCTTTTAATGTGGAGGATACTGGTATTGGTATTGCCAAAGAAAAACAAACACATATTTTTGATGTTTTTTCACAAGTTGGCGAAACTAGTAATTTGCGGAAAAGCGGAACTGGCTTGGGTTTGGCGATTACCAGACGTTTGGTAGAGCTACAAGGAGGAACCATTAGTGTGCAAAGTGAATTGGGCTTGGGATCGAATTTTATGGTGACGATTCGATATTCGAAGGCAGTTGAACAAAGTGCTGTTGCTGCTAGTGTGCAGGATGAATTACATGATTTATCGGGTTTAACCATCTTGTTAGTAGAAGATAACGAATTGAACCAAGTGGTGACACATGACACGCTTCAAAAGTGGGGGAGTGATATACGTATTTTTATTTGTTCGAATGGACAGGATGCAGTGCATACGCTTGAGAAACATTCGTTTGACTTAGTGATTATGGATGTGCAAATGCCAATTATGGATGGCTTGGAAGCGACAAAATTTATTCGTAAACAGTTGAATTTGAAAGATTTACCGATACTTGCTATGACGGCTTATGTGACAACAGGAGAAGCCGAAAAGACGATTCAGGCAGGTATGAATGATTATATATGCAAACCGTTTGAGCCTAAAACCTTGAACCATAAGATTTTTAGTTTAGTGAAGCTAAAAAAGACGGAAAAAGGAGAAAAGCTTGACTATTTTGGAACAGTATTTGATGCTAATAAGGTAGAACATGTATGTCCTAGCGATAAAGTAACCAATTTTACCTTTCTCTATAATGCCACCGGAGGAGATACGGAACTGAACATGAAGATGCTTACCATTATGCTTCGTGAGGTTCCTGATGAAATAGCGCAAATGGAAACTTATTACAGAGAGCAGAACTGGAAACGGCTCGCTTCATTGGCACACAAATTCAAATCTGCAGTCACTTATTTAGGCTTAGATATTAAGGAAGTACTGATTCAAATTCAACAATTTTCAGAAGAGCAAGCGGAAACTGATAAGATTGGGGATTTAATTGGTACCGTTCAAATGGTTTGCAAGCAAGCAATAGTGGAAATTGAATCTGAGATGGAACGCTTGCGCTTACAATTGTAGGCAAAACCCATAGTAGTGAACAGACCCAATTTTACGACTATCAAGTGTACACTAATTTAGTCAAGGTGTACAATCTATTGGACATTCCTTTAATTATCGTATATATTTTAACTTTAACCTTAAACAGCTTATTATGAGTGACAGAACTTACAGAATATTCTTGGTGGATGATGATATTAAGACATTACTCATCATGAAAAAGTACATTGAAACCCGTATTAAATTTCCGATCAGTGTCAATATTTTTGCCTATGGTGAAAACTGCCTTGACCGCATGGATGAAAACCCCGATATTGTGGTCCTAGATTATTTCCTAGATGCAATTCGGGAAGATGCTAAAAATGGTTTGGAGATCCTTCGATTGATCAAATCAGTTAACCCAGATACAGAGGTTATTTTTATGTCGGGACAAGGAGATGTGGAAACAGCTATCGAAACGATTCGTTCTGGAGCTTATGACTACATCCCGAAAAATGAAAACGCATTGCAGCGATTGGAAATCTTGCTAAACAAAGCAATATTAGAACAACAGAAAATGGAAGCGGAGACTTTTTAACGAAAGATCATTTATTCAATTCGATAAGGGGGATTATCTTCGTTTCTTCTATCTTTCTAAGTGATATACATTAGTGGTTAGGTAGTTTTACTTTTTTAATGTTATATATGACACCACTTGGAAAGTTTGTCCCCCTTTTTCTTTTAGTTGATCCCTGTTTCTTTATTCAACTAAAAGATGTGTAACAATAATATTGTTGTCTGTTTCTACCCTTAATTAAGTTGGCATTGGGCTTTGCTCCTTTGTCAACTTTTTTTTTGTGATCGTTTGATCGTTGAGGGTTGTTCAAACGTATGTTTTTTGGTAATTTGGACAATATTATCGTATTAGTTTGACTTCTAATTATATGATTATATACCTTTTTGTTATTTTCCTGCTTATTGCGCGACATACAAGCTCTTTTGTCTCTACGGTTTTTCATGGCACTTCGCACCTCACAGTTTGCACGCTTCTTTTACTTTTCCTACCTATTGGTTTATTGGCTCAAGAAGCAAGCGAAGAAGACTATTACAACCCGAATGTATTACGCTACGACAATGCAGTGTACCGACCAAGTGTAAAAACAGTACAATTGCATCGAGAAAGTTCGCCTACAAGTGAGCCAATATTAAAACTTGGAGATGACCCACAAGCCTTACTATTGAGCTTTGATTTACTAGAAGAACAAGCCTCTATTTTACACTACACCATTATTCATTGTAAACCCGACTGGTCGGGGCCATCCAATCTCGATCCTTTTGATTATATAGATGGATTTACCGAAGATGAGGTGATGCATTACGAATATTCGAATCGTACTTATCAGGATTATGTGTATTACGAACAAGTCATTCCAGGGCCTCGCATGCGCTTAACAAAGTCGGGTAATTATTTGCTAAAGGTGTTTGCCAATGGCGACCAGAACGAGGTAATTTTAACCCGTCGTTTTGTGGTCTATGAAAACCTAGTAGACATTCGTGCAGATATATTGTCGGTCAACGCGTTGCAGTGGTTAAATACACATCAACGATTGGATTTTGAAATTAATTATGCTGGTTTGGGAAGTAGGCGTTTATTATTGGGGAATGATTTTACGGTTACCATTTTGCAAAATGGCCGTTGGGATAATGCCATTCAAAATTTACAGGCTACAACATGGTTGAATAATCGCCTTATTTTTCGTTCGGTAGAAAAACAGGTGTTTGAGGCAGGTAATGAGTTTCGTTATGTTGATTTTCGAGATTTACGAAAAAGGAGTGAGCGAGTAAGAGATATACAAGAAAAAGAGGATGGCCAGCACCTATTTGTTAGTCTTGATAGGGTACGTAATAGACGAGGACGCAGTTTTCGGGTAGGACGACGCGACTTGAATGGGAAATTCCAAATTGGTATTTTCGATGGCTTATTAAGTGCCAAAGATGAGGATTATGCCCATGTTTATTTCGAACTGGAAATGGAGGCACCCATCTCGCATGGTAATATGTATGTGTTTGGAGGATTGACAGACTGGCAACTAAAGCCTGAATTCCAAATGCATTATAACCCACAAAAAAAGTCTTACCAAACCAGTGCTTATCTAAAGCAAGGCTACTACGACTATTTGTATGTGATTAAAGCAGATGGAGAAGAGCAGTTAATTACTGAGGTGGTAGAAGGTAATTTTTTTGCTACTGAAAACAACTACTATTTACTTGTATATTACCATCCCTTTGAAAGTCGCTATGCACGTCTAGTAGGTTTGGAAGTGATTAGTACGTTTAGATAATTAATAATCGTTACAATAAATTTGAATATTATCATAAGCTTTTTCATGTCCTAGCTCACCTGCTCTACTCCAATCCAAACAAGCACCATCCAAATCTTCCATTTGATATAGCAAACGTCCTCGTTTGAAATAGGCTTCTGCGTGATTATTGTTTAGCTGAATAATTTCTTCATAATCCCTAATCGCTCCTCTAAAATCTTCTAGTCGTGTTTTCATCAATGCTCGATTGTACAAGGCATTAGAATGAGAACTATCCAGTTGAACCACTTTTGTAAAAGACTTGATAGCCATTTTGTAATCTTTGGCTTTGGCATGAATGATACCTAGCGAATAGTGTGCATTTACCTGATTAGGGGCTAATTGAACCACTTTTGTATATTGTTCTTTTGCCTTATCATATTCGTAAGAACGCATATACAAATTGGCGAGTAATAAATGATCTTCCACCTGACTGTCATCTTCCAATAATTTACGTTCCATATCTTCTGCTGCTCGCGAGTAGTCGCCTATTTGTAAATATGCATTGATACGTTCTGCATATACTTTACTTTTACTATACCCTTTTTCCAAAGCCTCACTCAAGGCGATAATGCCCTCTACGGGATCATCCATTCGAGTATAAGACCGTCCTAAAAAGAAGTGATACTGTGCCTTTTCAGGAGCCAGTTTGATTAGTTTTTCCCAATGTGGAATAGTTTGTTCGTAATCTTTTTTGTTATATAATAACTTGGCAAGGCGATAACGCGCTTTCTCATTTCTAGGACTCTTTTCCACAATTTTTTTATAATCCTTAATCGCTCCTTTTGAGTCATTGTTTTTCTCCTTTACCAATGCCCGAAAAATACGTAATTGCATATTTTCTGGTTGATAACCAATTGCCACATCATAATCAGCTATTGCCCCTTCATAATCTTCGACATTCTCTTTCGCCATTGCGCGGTAAGTATAAACATCTGTAAACTGATCGTTTAAAGAGAGAGCCTTGTCAAAATCAACAATCGCTTCATTATAGTGTCCCAAGCGTTCTTTGGCAAAGCCTCGGTAAAAGTATAAATCGCACAAGTTCGGTTGAATGCGAATGGCTTGGTCATAATCTAAAATCGCTCCCTCATAATCTCCTAGTTCCGTCTTTGCTTGTCCACGGTACATATAAGCATTCATATAACTAGGATCAATTGCAATGGCCTGATCATAAGCTTTGAGAGCTTCCTCATAACTTTGAATCAGCGATAATTCAAAGCCCTTGATCCAATAAGATTCACTAGTTTCTGTTTGTGCTATTATTGACTGCATACAGCACCATTGTAAAACAACGAGAATAAGTAATTTTTTCATGTTTGGATTTACAGTTCAAGTTAAAAATGGGCTTAAAGGACATTTTACAGTATAGTCTGACTTATTAAATTCCCACAAAATTCAAGCCTTTTGTTTATATCTTGCATAAGCAAAGTTTAGCAGAACTGTTGTATCTTTATCATAACTACGTCTTTAAGATACTTAAAATAAATCAATAATTGAAAATAAACAAAAATATATACCATGCCACATTATCATAAGTTAGGCACTATTCCTCCTAAAAGACATACACAATTTCGAAAAGAAAATGGAGACCTTTATGCCGAAGAATTGTTCTCAACCGAGGGTTTCTCAGACGCCTATTCACTCTTATATCATTGTCATCCTCCTACCGTAATACAACAAATTAGCGATCCTTACTCCATTGCTCCCAAAGTGGCATTCTCAAAACAACTAAAACATCGTAGCTTTCGCGGATTTGATATAGCTCCTCATAGCGACTATCTAAAAAGCCGAGTACCCGTATTAGTAAATAACGATTGTCATATCAGCCTAGCTGCTCCCACCCAATCAGCAACCGACTACTATTACAAAAATACCGATGCCGACGAAATGCTTTTCATTCACGAGGGCAGCGGCACTTTGAAGAGTTGCTACGGAAATATCGACTTTGAATACGGTGATTATCTCGTCATTCCACGCGGTACCATCTACCAACTAGAATTTGCCTCCGAAAACAACCGCCTTTTTATTGTCGAATCCTTTAGCCCCATTATTTATCCCAAACGATACGTCAGTGCCAACGGGCAATTATTAGAACATGCACCTTTTTGTGAGCGAGACATCAAAGTGCCTCAAAACCTAGAAACCCACGACGAAAAAGGAGAATTTCAACTCATGATCAAAAAACAGGGCATGATTTATCCCTATCAATACGCCTATCATCCTTTCGATGTAGTGGGTTGGGATGGCTATCATTATCCCTGGGGATTCTCTATTCACAATTTCGAACCCATTACGGGCCGCGTACACCAACCCCCACCAGTTCACCAAACCTTCGCCGCCAGAGGCTTTGTTGTTTGCTCCTTTGTACCTCGTTTGTTTGATTATCACCCACTCGCCATACCTGCTCCCTACAATCACAGCAACATTGATTCCGATGAAGTGTTATACTATGTAGATGGTGATTTTATGAGCCGCAAAAGTGTTAGTCGTGGACAAATTACCCTCCATCCAGGAGGAATTCCGCACGGGCCACATCCTGGTACCGTAGAAAAAAGTATAGGAGCTAAAGAAACCCACGAACTAGCTGTTATGGTTGATACCTTCCGTCCACTTCAACTTACCGAAGCCGCCCTTCAGCTAGAAGACCCTGACTATTACTTATCGTGGTTAGATTATGCCAAATAGCAGTCAGCCATACTAAATGAACTATAATTAGTCAGCAGCTAAATGCCTTTGATGCATACTAAAATCACTTTTTTTAGTCGTATCTTTGCGCGAAATTTCAACGATTTTTACGATCTAAAATATAAACGCATGTCAACTGATTTCCTTCCCCTAAACGGAACCGACCATATAGAGTTTTATGTAGGCAATGCCAAACAAGCCGCCTACTATTACCAACAAGCCTTTGGTTATCATTTAGTCGCCTATTCGGGTTTAGAAACAGGCAATACCGACCGTACTTCCTATGTCCTACAACAAGATAAAATTCGCTTAGTACTTACCGCACCACTCAAGCCCGATTCAGAAGTTGCTGAACATGTTCGTTTACATGGCGATGGTGTAAAGGTACTTGCCCTATGGGTAGATGATGCCCGCGCTGCCTATGAAGAAACAATTAAGCGAGGAGCCAAATCGGCAATGGAACCAACTGTGTTAAGTGATGAACATGGGGAAGCAATTGTTTCAGCCATTCATACCTACGGCGAAACCATTCACAAATTTGTAGAACGCAAAAACTATAAGGGGGCTTTCTTACCCAGTTTCCAAGCAGCCTCTAGCCAAATGGAAATCAAGCCCGTAGGATTAAAATATGTCGATCATTGTGTAGGGAATGTGGGACTAGGAGAAATGAATAATTGGGTCAAATTTTACGAAGATGTCATGGGCTTCAAACTCCTCATTACCTTCGATGATAATGATATTTCTACCGAATATACTGCCCTCATGTCAAAGGTGGTGAGCAATGGAAATGGCTATGTCAAATTTCCCATCAATGAGCCAGCCGAAGGACGCAAAAAATCACAAATTGAAGAGTATCTCGATTTCTACAAAACAGGTGGTGTTCAGCATATCGCCATCGCTACCGATGATATTTTAGAAACCGTTGGAGAATTGCGTCGTCGAGGGGTAGACTTTCTTTACGTTCCCGACAATTACTACGATGATCTCCTAGAGCGAGTAGGGGACATTGAAGAAGAAGTAGAGGCACTCAAAGCGCAAAACATCCTAGTAGACCGCGATGATGAGGGCTACCTACTCCAAATTTTTACCAAACCTGTCCAAGATCGTCCCACTGTTTTCTACGAAATTATCCAGCGTAAAGGAGCCAAGTCTTTTGGCAAAGGTAATTTCAAGGCCCTGTTTGAGGCAATTGAGCGAGAACAAGCTTTGAGAGGGACACTTTAAATATTGTGCGAAGTGTTCTGAATATTAAGTTTCTCATCCAGTCATCCAAGCACCCAGTTATCAATAGCTGGGCGTGTCCTCAATGGCATTGAAATAAGGAATTAGTCAAATTGCTCAACCTGTCATGTCTCATATAAGAGCCTCCATTTCCAATACTTTATACATTAGACATGACAAGTTTTTATAGTAAAAATAATCTTATTTCAATGACTTATGGCGTGTCCTTCCATAGGGTTTCAGGAACTGAGGGATGAAGGTGCGTTTCCTATACCACAATTCTTCAACCCCTCAGTCCCTCAATCCCTATTCCAGGTCGGGCTATCCGTTTGTAGTTGTCTCATAGCTGCTAGTTCAGCATAATCCTAGCAGTGTCTTCCGCTGTCAGCCCTGCTAGTCTTTGCTTCACAAAAGCAGCTATTTCA
>JAHDCM010000044.1 GCA_020629895.1 Bacteroidota bacterium | reverse complement strand
AAGGACACGCCCAAAGATACTAAAAATTACATGACCTTTTCTAACACATAGTCGAATTGATGAATAAGATCGTTGCGTTGAATGGTGAAGGAAATGGGGTTGCCTGCTGGTTGGCGAATCAGGTTTTGTAGCTCGTAAAAATGGGACATTTCGGCTATTTTTAGTTCGTTGATAGCTAGGAGTTGATCTCCTTTTTGAATCCCTGTATATTTGGCGGCAGAACCACTTTCAGCGACATACTTAATAAAAATCTCTCCGTCATCATTGCCTCGAAATTGTAGCCCTGTATGATTTTCGGGAAAGGGCAGATTGAATTGGTCGTTTTTTTCGAGAATAAGTTGTCGTTTTACATAATCGAAATAAACCGTAAAATGCCGCATAATATCGGTACCTAAATTGCCATCTACTTTGGGGTTGGCAAATGCTCCGCGTACAGGGTTATTGGGGAAGCTGAGTAGTGGCTGGTCGATTTTAAGCGAACCTATTTCCACTTGTTGAAAACGGGTTACTTTCGTAAAATATTCGCCTGATACTCCTCCTCCAACACCCAGTAAACCCGCTCGTTGATGGAGTTGGTATTTTTGAGCGGCGGGATACATAAAAGAGGCACTTCCTGCTCCTGTATCTACTGACCATTTGCCTGTAAATTGTTGATCTACTGTCATTTCGACATGTAGGAGATTGGCTTCTATTTCGGCGGGAATAATTTCACCATCTCCCGTATATTGGAAATTTTGAGCATCGTAAAAGGCGAGTTGGCGATTCGCAAAATCTACTTTTGTAACGAATCGCGACATAAAGTCGTAGCCAAGTATTCCTCCGACTTCTACCCCTATAACACCTTTAAATAAACGGGCAATGGGGGCGGCAATAATTACTTGATTTTCTAGTTTCAATCCATCAATGGCTAAAGATTCAAATCGGACAAGGTCGAAGGTGGTAGTTTCTGCTACTCCTTTTCCTTGAATATGTCCTTCTACTTTTAGTCCTAACTCTTCACTAAAGGTTTTATCAATGAGTGTTTTCCCTGCGCCTGAATCTAATACCCACCATTTTTCTACCCCATTGAGCGTTATTTTAAAATAGATATGTCCCCAGAATTGAAAGGCAATATTCTCAATGGCATTGCCTTGTACAAATTGATAGTCCTTGACTTGGCTGATTGGCATTTGAAAAAAATCGGCTTGGGGGGTTTCGTCAATCGTGACCTCCTCATATTGAATGATTTGCGTTTGGTTTTCATCTGGTTGGCTCACTTTGTTGTAGAAGGGATATAGGATATTGCCTACTGCTCGGTAATCGGCAAATTCTATATGAATGTGTGCATCTCCTTCTTCAAACATCCGTTCTAGCAAAAAGGTGTGTTTGTTGATAAAGTAAGTAATTTTTCGATGGAGTGGTGCATAATGGATGTATAATAGGTAGTGTTCTTCATTTTCGTCACTATCTAATTGAATACCTGCATGTTCGAATGTGGCAAATTGATAGAACATCAAAATACCTTTGAGTTGATAGTCTTTGATAAGTTCTTCGGTTGAGATATTGGTGATCATGTCATTGGAATCGCCTCTCCACACAACTTCCCCATCAAAGCCATTTTCTTGTTTAAAAATGCCTAGGTCTAGTTTATTTCTAATTTTGATTTGTTGTTGATCTCTTGAAATCCACTCTTTAACGGTTCCAGAAAGTCCTGTTTCGGGAAGTTCTACGGTTCCATGTTGGTAATAATGCTTAATCGCCTTTAGGTGTACCAAACCTCCTAGCTTATCAGTATATAATTGAATTAATTTTGTGGTTGTCATGTTTCCAATTTTCTGTAAAAATACGTAATTGTTCTATTTAAAAGACAGTTCTTTCCAAATTTAGGACAATAATAACATTAGGCTTTTAGCATTGCTTCTCACTTCATCTTAAATTATTTTTCAATTTCTACAAATTTCGCATACTTCAAGTAGGCAAAGCCATACAAGCATATTTTATTTGTTTCTTCTAATCAAGTTTGTAACCTTTTTACCACAAATCCCGTAACAGGCATTCTTTTCGCTTAAAGGGTAATTGTATCAACTCAGCTAATAAATTATTTTTTCTGATTATTTATCTTCCCTTTACGATCCTTCCCTACTAGACAACAGTAATATTTAAACATGTAATTATGAATCGAGTACTACTCTTATTGTTATTATTTACAGGTATCATAGGTCTCAATAATCCAACTTTTGCACAGACCGAAACTACTGCTATATGTGGTGTAAGTAATCCTGTACAAGAATTAGATTGGTTGGTCGAATTAATCGCTACTGAACGGCCATCAAAGATTGAAACATACACGTATGATAGTTCGAAGGTATTTGTAGTATATGATGCCAATTTTGCGAACAATTTAGAAGCAGAGACCTATACTTGTAGTGGTGATCTGCTTTGTGTATTTAGAGGAATTATTGATCCCTTTGATTTCCCCACTGATCCACTTTGCTTGGATATTAATACTTATTACAGTGATAAAGACCTCATTTACGAGTGTAATTGTGGAAGTCTTTATCGTCCAGTATGTGGGCGTAATGGGGTCACGTATATCAATAGTTGTTTTGCGGAGTGTGCAGGTGTCACTTTTGTTGCGGGGCAGTGTTCAGCGACAACGCAAACAGAAGAGCCGGCAGATACATTGGTTGCTGAAACAGACCCAATAGTTGTAGTGGATGAGACAGCAGAACCTGATCCGATTATGGAAGTGGATAGTTTCATTTTAGAAGAACCCATTATAGATGAGGAAGTAGAACCCGTTTTTGGAGAGGTGCCTGTTGATTCGACGGATATTGACCTACCTATTGATTCTAACCTTGTAGAAGAGCCTGATCCGATTGAAATAGGTGATACCGTAGTTGTAGAAGAAGCTCTTACTTGTTCTTGTGATTCGTTGGCTTGGTTAGAAGCATTAATTGTAGAAGCGAATGCAGGACAAAGTTGTTTATCAAGTATTAATAAAGTGGAAGGAACTGATGGGAATACCTATTTCACTACTGGGGGTGACTATGATTGTATTACAGGAGGCGACCCTGGTATTGCTGTTGATCCTGTTTTTCCTGTCTATAACTGTTTAGGAGAAGTGATTTGCCATACAGGTTTTATTAATAGTTGTTATGAATTGGGTATTGAATTTACTTCTTATTCTAATTGCTGGCAAAAAGCTGACGATTGTGATTGTCCAAGCACTTACGAGCCTGTTTGTGGTTCGAATGGTTTTATTTATGACAATGCTTGTTTAGCACATTGTGACTTTATCCATGAATTTGTAGCAGGCAATTGTACTTCTACTAATTCGCATACAATATGTGCAGGCGATAGTGTTTATTTGGTCTATGAGCCTTATGTACCAGAAGAAGGTGATACGTTTGTTGCAGAGGAACCCTATCCCAACTATCCTTATTTTAATGAGCCGTTATATACTTGGACTCCTTCCACTGGTTTGTCTTGTACTGATTGTGACAATCCTATTGCCTCTCCAGATAGTACGACAACGTACATGCTAACGACTTACAATTTATTTGCATCAAATTATTGGATGCCTATTTATAGATACTATGAGGTAACTGTGGAGGAATGTGCTATTGATTCAGTAGTTATTGATCCAATCCCCGTAGATTCGTTGGTTGTTGATCCTATTGTAGATACGACTTCACTTGTTTGTGGTGTTGAAAACCCATTAGCTGATTTGGAGTGGTTAGCAACGATTGTTACAGAAGAATATCCTTCTAAAGTAGAACAACGCACCTATGAGGGGAATACTGTTTTCTTGATCTTTGATCGTAACTTCGATACCAATTTATCTATTAGAACATATACCTGTTCTGGTGATTTATTATGTATTTTCGCAGGAATCATTGATCCTTTTAATCCTCCTACTGATCCACTTTGCCCAAGTATTGAGAACTATACTGATCCAGAAGTAATTTATACCTGTGACTGTTCTTTAGCTTATGCTCCTGTTTGTGGGGCGAATGGTATTACTTATGTCAATGCTTGTTTTGCAGCTTGTTCGGGAGTTACGACTTATGAGTCGGGTCAGTGTGTAGAAGTTGCTGAAACGGATTCAATAGAGCTGATTGACCCAATTGTAGAAACAGATTCAATAGATATTCCTGAGCCTATTTATAATCCTAGTACTTGTTCTTGTGATTCTTTAGACTTTTTACAGGCTATTATTGCTGATGCCAATGCAGGATTAAATTGTTATAATCGCATTACGAAGTACACCGACTCTTTAGGAAATAACTACTTCGGACTTACAGATGATTACGAATGCTTAACGGGTGGGAATCCTTATATTGCAGTTGATGCCAATACGCCTGTTTATAATTGTGATGGAGATGTCATTTGTGAACAAGGTATTTGGAATACCTGCTACCAGATGGGACTTATGTTATTAAGTCCAGAAACATGTTGGGAAAAAGCCGATGACTGTGATTGCCCTAGTACTTACGAGCCTGTTTGTGGCTCTAATGGCTTGGTATATGATAATGCTTGTTTGGCGCAATGTGATTTCATCAGTGATTATACGGATGGTATTTGTGAACCTCATGTAGTAGATACGATTTGTTTGGGTAGAGGTACTTATTTGCAAAGTCCCATTTTATCTTACCCAGGTGATCCAAATGACTTGTTAGTAGGACCAGATGAAATCATTTATAATTGGTCTCCTGCTGATGGCTTGTCTTGTACAACTTGTCAGAATCCATACACCACACCTACGGAAACCACCACTTATTTACTAGAAACTTATGACTTTAGTTCGCCCGAATATTGGAAACCTGTGTACTACTATTATGAGGTAGTTGTAGAAGACTGTGGTACTCTACCAGCAGTGGATACTTGTACAGATGATCCTTTGGCTTTAGAATGGATTCAAGACTATATCGTTACGCATCAGCCTTCGGGAATTGAAATAGCAACACTACATAATGAGCAAGTATTTGTCATTCATCCAAATCCTGCGATTGCCGATATGCCGACTGTAATTTATGATTGTGAAGGTAACTATATCTGTAGTCTTGGTGGCTTTTATGTACCTTATTTCCCCATGTCTACCTACTGTTTTGACTTACAGGACGACCTAACTGATAGAACCTTTATTTACGAATGTGATTGTACTTTTATGTACGAACCTGTTTGTGGGGAAAATGGTCAGACTTATATAAATGCTTGTTATGCACAATGTGCAGGAGTTGACTATATAGCAGGCGATTGTAGTGCGGTTTGTTTTGCCAATACACCCGGCACCTTAGAAATCGATGCCAATACAGGAGGCTACTTAGTGACCGTATTAAACAATTCAGGAGCAGATAATAATGTTACAGAATCCTATTACGTAGACTCCTCATTAGTTGCTGGAATAGATGTGGCGACTTATGTAGTGTTTAACCTCTATAATGACGAGGTACATTGTGTAGAACAAGCAGCTTGTGTAGACTCGATCTTTGCAGCATATAATCAAGATTTAGCCTGCCCTGATTTCTCCTTCCCTGTTTGTGGTTGTAATGATGTTACCTACAATAATAGTTGTGAAGCCCTTATTGCTGGTGTTACCAATTGGACACAAGGAGCTTGTCAAGTAAATACCGCTCCAGTAGCAGTTAATGATAATATCACTGCTGAATCGGGAGTCACTGTAAAACTGAATATGTTACTAAACGATTATGATGCAGAAGGAGACAGTATTGTCTTAACAGCTATTGGAAGCCCTACTAATGGTACCTTGTACAACTTTGGAACCAAATACTACTACCAATCTGATGAAGGTTTTGAAGGTACCGATAGTTTCAACTATCAAATCTGCGATACTTATGGTAGTTGCAGTGAAGGTACAGTTACTATCAAGGTTCATATCCCTAAATGTGAGGAAATAACACAATATTGTACCGAACCAATGACACCGATTACCATCTGTCCTGAGTTTTGTAACCTAGATGATACAGGCATCAATATTCGATTCATACGTTCTCGATATAGCAATATTGTAACACCAACTGATGAGGGCTGCTTTGAGTTTACGCCTCTACCTACCTTTACTGGACGTGATCGACTTCGCTTGGCTGCCTGTGATATGAATGGCAACTGTCAGCGTTTACGTATTACAGTAGTTGTTGATTACAATTGCGGTGACTTAGGCTTTGGAAAATTAGAAGTAGAAGAAATGTTAATCGAAGAAGTTACTATGTTAGAAGGCATACAAATTCAAAAGGTATATCCAGTTCCTGCTCAAGAAAGTGTAAATATACGCTTCCAATCGTTAGAAGCAGGAAATGTACAACTTGCACTTTATGACATTACAGGTAAATTATTGCAGCGCGAGGAACTTGATAATAACGCTGGTATTTACCAACACCAGATGGATCTTAGTAACTACTCTGCTGGACTATATGTCATTTATATCCAAGTAGGTGAAACACAAGTAAGTACTAAGTTTATTAAAGAATAAATTTTGATTCTGATTTTTTTAGTTAGACTATAGCTGGTTTATTAAGTAATACGCACCCTCTCTACATAAAGTAGAGAGGGTTTTTTATATCCCTATATGGCCTTTCTTAGTCAAGCTATTAAGAAAAGGAATACATACATGTCACGAAATTGTCATTCATTTTATATATTGTTATGGATTTAGCGAATTAACCTACCTATTTCTTATACCCACTTAGTATGATATTCTAAACCAACATACATTG
Organism: Bacteroidota bacterium; assembly: GCA_020629895.1. Lineage (GTDB taxonomy): Bacteria > Bacteroidota > Bacteroidia > Chitinophagales > UBA2359 > JAHDHP01. The sequence continues at coordinate 6,051 of JAHDCM010000044.1, read as the reverse complement.
TTAGTTTATTTTCATACTTTTTATTCAGATATGGCACGATTTATGATTTTAATATGACATGAATCGTTTATTGTTCGAATAAGGATAAGCCTAGCTAGAACTAGCGTTTTAGCTAGGTTTTATCCTCTTTTTAAATAAAAAAAAATACAAACTTACTACACTCCACTTTTATTTGTTTTTAAAATACTCGTTTGTTGATGGGTCTTCTTTTTTTATAAGAAGACCCTTTTTTATTTCCTAAATCAGCTACACCTTATTAGCAATATACAGCCCCTTTTATCAAGTATCTTCCTCACAAATTTTCTATATTTGCGCGATGGAAACAAGGATAAAACTCATCAAAAATCGCTCGGATATTGGTGCTGGTACACGCGGTGCTGATTTAGGAATAGACGCGATGGAAATTGCGGCAATTAACCAAGAAAATGACTTCTTTCACCGCTATCCCTTTGTAGATGTAGATACCCACAATGAATCTATTTACAATAAAGTACGCAATAGTTTTGCTAAACGAATTGGACATGTTTACGAACAATGTAGTCGGGTAAGTGAAGCAGTTAAATTCTGTTTATTAAAAGACGAAATACCTCTCGTATTTTCTGGCGACCACTCGGCTGCACTAGGAACTATCAGCGGTATTCGGGCCGCCTATCCCGAAAAAAAAATTGGTGTCTTTTGGATTGATGCACACGCTGACTTACACTCTCCTTATACCTCCCCTTCTGGAAATATTCACGGAATGCCATTGGGTGCCGCCATTGGTGATGACAATCTCGATCATCAAATCAATGAGGTTTCTGAACAAACAGCCCGTTACTGGAATGCCATGAAGAATATTGATTCACATGGCCCACAAATACTAGCAGAGGATATTATCTTTTTGGGAGTTAGAGACACTGAAGAACCCGAAGATAAGCAAATGGAAAAATATGGCATCAGTAATTATAAAGTAGCAGAGATTAGGCACCGAGGCATACAAACAGTTCTTGAAGAAGCACTAGAACAATTAAAAGCTTGTGATATATTCTATATTTCATTTGACGTAGATAGCCTTGATTGCGACCTCGTTTCCTATGGCACTGGCACGCCAGTCCCCTACGGATTCGACCAATACGAAGTGATACAAATCATCAATCAGATTATTGACTCTGGCAAAGTTATTTGTATTGAATTTGTAGAAATTAATCCTTTACTTGACAACAAAGGAAATAAAATGGCAGAAACCGCCTTCGAAGTGCTTGATAAGCTAAATCTTGACAAGCTAGAAAAAAATTAGTGGTCTTCACCTCCCACTTTCAACATAGCCAATACCTCCGCTGCACTCGCTACTCGATCAACAGCCTTTTTTACTAAGCACTTTCTCAAAATCGTGTCATAAGGCGCATCAAATGGCTCAATCATTCCTGTCACATCCCTATGCATAACATTAGACACAATCTCCGTATCAGACACCTCCATATCTGGCTCACCAAATAAGTTATAATTGGTATAATACTCATAAAAAATAACCGCCAATGCCCACAAATCTACATTAGGCAAAATTGCCTCCTCCTTACCAAATGTCTGTACATCCAACTGTTCGGGAGCCAAATATGCTGAGTTAGGTGCATAAATACCTTCCCTAGAATTAGATGTAAATAAACGCTCTGTATCAATCACCTTTTCTACCAACTTATACCGTTCACCCACCTTCACAATATTCGCAGGGTTTAAAGCCCCATAAGTAATGCCTTGTTGATGTAAAAAAGCAAGTCCTTCCAATACATCTTCAAACAAACGATACACATTTACATAGTCTGTTCCCTTCAACTGTGCTAAGGTATTGCCTCCTACAAATTCGGCGACATTCGCCACCAACAATTCCTTACCCGAAAAAGCATCTGTCACTTCCGTTTGATACGATTCATAAATACGCAAAATATTAGGATGTTTAAACCGCTTAAACTGCCCCAACATAGGATTTAAAGGCAAATCGGTTACAGAATAAAAACGAATAGCCACCAATTCCTTCGACACATTATCCAAAGCTCGATACACCCGCACAAAACCATCGCGATGCATCAAATCCTCGCTAGGGTCATAGCCATACTTTTTACGCAAAAACAACACACTCTCAATAGCCTGTATTTCATCATTAACATCCGTCAATAAATAACTCGAAACCTCCTCTAGTACTTCTACCTCTTGTCCTACATTTTTTTCTATCTCCTCCTCCCCTTCTTTATGTTCTCGTTCTACAACACTCACTGGCTCTAGCGACAAATCCAACGCCTGCAACTCATTGGTATATTCGACAGCCTCCAAACCCAAAGAAGCCAAGTCAAGCGAATTAGACGCCTCCCCATTCTCACCAGTTGAAACCGATACCCAATCCTTTTTATCCTCTTTTTCACTCACAAAGTCCTGAATCACCGTTTTTCCCAACTCTGCTCTTTTTTTTTCCACAACTCCATCCTCTTTCTCTTGCTTTTTTAATATCGCCTGCTCCTCCTCTTCTTTCAACTCAGCCGTTTCAGGAACAGCCTGCTTCAACTCCTTTTTACCTACTTCTACCACCGACACATCAGCAGCCAAAGGAATCGGCTCTTCTTGTACCTGCGATTGCTGTCGAGGTGGACGATATAAAGCACGAATACCTGCAAAACAAATTTTATTCGCTCCATCTGCATATTGCATCAACTTAAACACATAGGTATAAGCACGCAAATCTATCTTTTGTAAAAAAGCAATACTCGCCTCCTCCCAAAAAATCTCTAATTGTACCATTTCATCCGTCAACAAATCTAAAGCTCGAAAACAAGAAGAGTCATCCGTATGCTCAATTACATCTGTCAACAAATCAAATGTATAACGACTTTTCAACTGTTGTTCATCAATTGGCAATACTTGATCCAAACGTTCCTGCCGATTATATCGGCGTATCAAACTTCGCAAAGCTGCTACGCTTTCCACCCGTTCTGTTGCCTGTTTTTGTAAACAAGCTTTCAAAATCGCCCCATCTAAAGGAGATAAAAAATCGGGAATATGAATTTCACTTTGTAACACTAAATAAGAGGCATCTACATCCTCGGCCAGCACCTCATCTTCTCCAATAGGAAAACGATCATTTTTCAATTTATAATAAATCAATCCCAAACCCCACAAGTCGCTTCGCACTCCCAATTTATCGGCATCACAAGCATAATGATGATCAAAAAACTCAGGCGAGTAATACTTTAAAATATTAGGAGAGAATTGCCGCAAATCCATCGCATCACTAGCCGTCATCAAACCATAATTGTTGATCTTTACTTGCTGATTATTGACAAACAGCAAATTTTCAAAAGTCAAATCAAAATGAACAATCCCTAATTGATGTAAATACTCCAAAGCACTCATCAACTGCTCACTCAATACCTGCACATCCTCATCCATCACACTCAAACTCTCCCACTGTCGATGATTTACACACTCCCAAACCCCCACCCGCGTAACAATCACCTCTCCCATCAAATCAATACTCTCCATCTCCAAGTAATCATACAAATGCACCAAATGCGGATGTTGCAAGCCCTTGATACGCTCCATATTCCTACGAAACACCTCTGGACTAACAACCAAAGAATGGTAAAACTTTAACACCACTTCTTTCTCTTCTACCGTATCAAATGCGTGATATACTTTCGCAAAACTACCATCCGCCAACTTATCTGCCGTCGGATTGTATTCATACCTATTTTGTAAGCGCATTGCTTTGATTTAAGTTTAAAATGTGTTACAATTTAGATAAAGTTACTAAATAAATGCCAAATTCAATATTCAACTTAGGAACTATAAAAAAGATTCAATCATTACGTATCTTACATACTCCATCTTAAACACCTTAGCGGCTGTCTTGATTTTCTGATAACCCCCATTATTTATTTGGGCGTGTCCTTTTTTCGCCTTGCCTGTTGATGCGTAAACGCATCAACGGCACGAGGCGAAAAAAGGTCGGGCTATCCACTTGTAGTTGCCTCATAGCCACTAGTTTAGCATAGTCCTAGCGGTGTCTTCCTTCGTCAGCCCCGCTAGTCCTTGCCTCACAAAGCAGCTATTTCGTCAAGCTACCGTTACTATCCCTCACGCGGTAAACAATGAGTGAATGTAGGGGCGATCCCTTGTGGTCGCCCAATGCTGAATGATTGAATGAATTAGGCTGCCGCCAGCGTCATCGCTGGTGGTAATACTTACAAGTTTCAGCCTCTGGCTGTTTGCCTTTCTATCTCACATTATACATGGAGTATTATTAAATATATTACTTTTACAAAGGTATAACGCGGTAGATCGTGCAACGAGAGTACTTTTACTACCCATTATACATAGTACATTTTGCAATAAATCACTTTTTCAAGGGTATAAAGCAATTTACAACCAAACACTTATGAAATATCTTCCTTTTCTCTTCCTTTTTTTCGCTGCCTGTCTACCCAGCAACAATAATACCCCTAGAGTAGTGTACGAATTTCCCGAACAAACAGTTATATCAAATATAGATAAAGATGCCTGCCTGCAAAAAACAAGTAGTAAATTTATTGCCAAAGGCAGTCAACTAGACGAATCGCTACTCGACTCGTTTAGTGATGAGATACCCATCAATAAAGAAAAAGAAAAAGGACGTGATTTTTTTGACGAAATAAAAAAAGAATTTACCCTCATCAACGATCAGCGAAGTCAAACCCTTGAACGCATTGTAGAAAGAATGCGTCCCTACACCAAACGCAAACAACTCCAATACCGCATATTCCTTATTGAAAACGATAAAATTGCCAATGCTTGGACACATGCAGGAGGCTATATTTACATGACTACCCGCCTGATGGATTTTGTCGAATCAGAAGACGAACTAGCGGTCATTATTGGTCATGAAATTGGACACAATGAAAACAAACATGTTGCCAAGCACCTACAACGCGCCAATATCGTAAAAGGGATCGGTGATTTTTTTGGATTAGAGGTAGAAGACGAAACATCGGAAAGTATAGGGGCTATTTTTAGCATGATTCTTACTCCTTACAATCAACCACAAGAACACGAATCTGATCGCGCAGGCTTATATTTGGCTTACAAGGCTGGCTATGACCCCGAAAAAGGGCTTGATTTTTTTGATCGTATCAATCGTCACCAGTCAGAAGGGTGGCTCAATGATTTTCTAACCTCTCATCCACACCCCGAAGAGCGAATAAGCTGCATGAAGGGCTACTTAGATAGTAGCAGGAAATAATTCCCGAAAGTCGTCACTGGTGTAGCCCTCGCCTACGGCACGAAAAAACCACTCTGACCGCTGATGGTACACTTCACCAAATATTACGGTACATCTATCTTGGTATTCCAATTCTTCTGAAAGGTAAAAACGGGTCATCTCTCGACCCGTAGCATCTAAGGCACGGATAAAGGCATTCTTCACCATTCCAAAATGATGTTTTCGCGCAACTCCTTGATAAATAGAAACGATAAAAACAACCCGTTTATAATGAGCCGATAATTGCTTTAAGTGAACCTCAATTTGTTCATCATCGCCATCGCCAATACCTGTTGTATTGTCGCCCGAATGTATGACATGCCCACTTGCATCTCGCAATTGATTATAATACACCACATCGCCCTCTGTTTGGGGCTTTACCTGTATCGACTTATCTAATGGGATGTTCTGCCAATCAACAGTAGGTGCAGTGTGTTGTACCAGTACAGCAATCGCATCTAAATCAATTGGTGTCTCCTGTTCCGCTCCTTTTGACCACCATTTTTTCCAAAAAGGCGGCTTTATATTCGAGACATCCCAACCCAAACCAATGGTAATACGACTTAAATCAAAACGTTGATAATCAAGGGAGAGCGATTCTCCTTTTTGAAGCTCCATCATAATCCTTTTTTTGACAGTCGAACAACAATAGAAAGTGCTAGAAGGTTGAGTAAGAAATTAAGTATCATTTGACATTTATACTTATCTTTAGCTTGCCTTGTACGTAAATTTCTCTTCTAATGCTTCAAGGCATAAGTAATTGCTAGTTAAGTCGCCTGTATTTTGTGATT
>JAHDCM010000043.1:8718-12829 GCA_020629895.1 Bacteroidota bacterium | reverse complement strand
AATCGTTCAAACGACTTTTTGCGGCTCCAATATCTTAATCAACATTTCCATGACCACATCCACCTCTTCTTTAGTATTAAACTTCGAAAATGAAAACCGGACGTGTGCCGCTTCGGGATCACTGGTCGGTAAACTGCCAATAACATGAGAGCCAACATCAACCCCAGAACTACAAGCACTCCCTCCTGACGCACAAATCCCCGCAATGTCAAGATTTAAGAGTAATAAATCGCTTTTTTTCGATTTGGGAAAAGCAACATTGAGTACCTTACAATGTGCGCGACCCAAACAATCGCCATTAAAAGTGACCGCTGGAAAATGCGTTTCTAATTGACTCACAAAATACTGTTTCAATTCAGAAAGGTATTTTATATCTGCCTCCATTTCTTGGGCAGCTATTTCGACGGCTTTTCCCAAACCAACGATACCATATAAGTTTTCGGTACCTGCTCGCATATTCCGTTCTTGTGAACCGCCTTGTAAAAAGGGATGAATATGATTGTCACTATTGATATAGATGAAACCAATTCCTTTGGGGCCATGAAATTTATGGGCAGAACCACTCAGAAAAGAAATAGGTGTTGCTTGTACATTGATTGGGTAATAACCGAAAGTTTGTACTGTATCGGAGTGGAATAGGCTATGATGGTTATGACATAATTGAGCAACCTGTTCTAGGGGGAGCAAATTTCCAACTTCATTATTGGAATGCATCAGACTCACGAGCTTTTTGCCCTCGATGCTTTGTAACAGTTGTTCTAAATGGGTAAGATCCACTTGTCCATTGGCTTGTAGCTCAACAAAGTGGATTTGTGTATGGTGGTCTTGTTGAATGCGTTCTAAAGTGTGGAGGATGCAGTGATGTTCGAGGGGAGAGCTAATGATATGTTGCACTCCCAAATCTCTAACAGCTCCACACAAGGCCATATTATTAGACTCGGTGCCTCCCGAAGTGAAGAAAATTTCTCCAATAGAAGCATTTAAAAAGTGAGCGACTGTTTTCCTAGCTTTTTCAATAGCCGCTCTTGATTGGCGTCCTAGTGCGTGAATAGAGGATGGGTTTCCGAAGTTGCCACGCAGATAGGGCAACATTGCTGTTAGTACTCGCTCATCCAATGGAGTGGTAGCAGCATTGTCGAAGTAAATCTTCATTTCGATAGTAGATGTTTGTTCTTAGAAAACCAATGTTTCGACTGAATGCTTAAATGAATGTTTAAAAGTTGTCAATTTTTGTTAAAAAATAATTGATCTATTAATTCCATTTATCATCTGTCATTTCGCCCCCAAAGTTAAACATACTATTGAACAAATCTTTAAATTGGAAGCCAGATTGTACCATTCCTTTACTTAAAAGTGAATATTCGGCGAGTCCGTGTAGTAAAAATTCCATTAAAAACAGTTTTTCATCTTTACTAGCTGCTTTGTGGCGGGAGTCTACAATGTCTATAAGGCTAGGAATACTATATAAGCTACGCGCGTAGTTTTCATTGGAAAGATCATTCATTAAATCAATGTGATTGCCATTTCCGAACCAGTCAATGATGGGTTGGTAGAGGCTTTGTTTTTTCTTGCGTTTTGCCTTTTCAGGGTCAGGGAAATACTCGACAAATAGTTTGCGAATCGCTTTGCCAATAAGGTTTTGAGCTACGATAAAGGCACCCTCTTGTTCGCCTTCATACACCAGTTCAATTTTTCCAGTAATAGCGGGAATAATGCCCCAAAAATCGCCAATGCGTACATGGGTACTTTTTTCGTCATTAATTAATAGGCGACGCTCGGCAGAACTGGCGAGGTTTTCGAAAGCGGCGATGGTTAGGCGGGCAGATACACCACTATTGCGATCTACATACTCGCTTTCGCGCGCTTCAAAGGCTATTTGTTCCAACAGGTTTTTTGACAAATTATTGAAGGTTATTTTTTCTGTTTGATTGGGTGTGAGCTGTGCTTCTTGTTCAGTAATTTGTCGAGATATTTGGATCGTGGCAGGATAGTGGGTTAATATCTGGCTTTCGATACGATCTTTTAAGGGAGTAACAATGCTTCCCCTGTTGGTATAATCTTCAGGATTGGCAGTAAAAACAAATTGGATATCGAGGGGAAGGCGCAATTTAAAGCCGCGAATTTGAATATCTCCTTCTTGTAAAATATTGAATAACGATACTTGAATACGTGCTTGTAAATCGGGCAGTTCGTTGATGACAAATAAGCAACGGTGTGAGCGAGGTACTAAGCCATAATGAATAACCCGTTCATCATTATAAGGCAGGCGAAGATTAACAGCTTTGATCGGATCGACATCACCAATTAAGTCGGCAATACTGACATCGGGTGTGGCTAATTTTTCGGTGTATCGCTCATTTCGATGTAGCCATTCGATGGGAGTTGCGTCTCCCTTTTCGGCAATTAAGTCGCGAGCAAATCGCGAAATAGGCTGCATAGGGTCATCGTTCAATTCGGAACCAGCTACGACTGGCACATATTCATCTAAGAGATTGATCATTAGGCGGGCGATACGTGTTTTGGCTTGTCCACGTAAGCCTAATAAAATGATATTGTGACGCGATAAAACAGCTCGTTCAATATCGGGAATGACGGTATTTTCAAAACCTACAATTTCTTTAAATATAGGTGCCTTATTTTGTAATTTTTTAATGAGGTTTTGGCGCATTTCCTCTTTGATGCTTTTGGGCTGGTAGCCACTGGCTTTTAATTGGCCGAGTGTGGTGATATTAGTCATTATATGTTTGTTTTTTAATTTGCCTTATCCTGTTTTACTTATCGCATTCTTTTTCTACGATTGCGTTCATAATCTTCAAAAATAAACTCTCCTAGATTGTCGAGGCTAGAATAAAAGGCACGGCCATTATTGGCTTGAGTGAAATCTTTAACAAATTTTTGGAGATAAGGATCACTAGCGATCATAAAAGTGGTGACAGGTATGCGTAGTTTGCGACATTGAGCCGCTAAGTTTAATGTTTTATTTAGGATTTTGGGGTCGAGTCCCCAGCTATTTTTATAGTACTGTTTACCCTCTTTGAGGCAAGTTGGTTTGCCATCTGTGATCATAAAAATTTGCCGATTCGTTGTTTTCTTACGACGTAGTAAATCCATAGCTAACTCTAGCCCCGCAACAGTGTTGGTGTGGTAAGGGCCTACTTGTAAATAGGGTAGGTCTTTGATTTGAATTTGCCAAGCGTCGTTTCCAAATACAATAATGTCGAGGGTATCTTTGGGATATTTGGTGGTGATGAGTTCGGCAAGGGCCATGGCCACTTTTTTGGCGGGGGTAATGCGATCTTCACCATATAAAATCATGGAGTGCGAAATATCAATCATTAAGACCGTTGAGTTTTGCGTACGGTATTCATTTTCTTGTACCTCAAGATCATCTTCGGTGAGGGTGAAGTTGTTGATGCCATGTTGTATTTGGGCATTTCGTAGCGAATCGGTCATAGCAATTTGGTCGAGGGTATCTCCAAATTGATATTGTCGTCTTTCGGAGGTATTTTCATCTCCTTTGCCGCTATAAGGTGTGCGGTGATTCCCTGTTTTACCGCGTTTTAAACGGCCAAATATTTGGTCGAGTGAGCGACGACGAATGGTGCGTTCTGATTTGGCAGTCATTTTAAAGCCGCCATTCAGATTGCCATCTCCATCAATGAAGCCTTTTTCTTGAAGCTCATTGATGAAATCGTCGATGGTGTAATCGTCGGTGGTGAGCTTGTATTCTTCGTCTAATTGACGGAGCCAGTCAAGGGCTTCATCAACATCACCAGAAGTATGTACGAGTAATTCGAGGAAGGTATCGAGGAGCTTTTCGAAGGTGCTGCGATTGTCTTCTGGTGGGGTATATTCTTTAAAACGGTAGCCGATCATGATGCTAATTAGTTGGTTGCTAGTTTATAACCGTTTTAATGGTGGAATTGTTTTAGATGAAAATAATGCGTAAAAAAATAGAATTATAGGAATTAATGTTATATTTATATTATCTTGATTAGTTTGTGATTTTCCTTCGTATGTTTTACTTCATAACACAATCCTTCTTCATACTAAAGTCTCGCCGTAGCTATGCCTACGTTTTACGCCTTGATTAGCTTCAAAATAGCCTTCG
>JAHDCM010000043.1:1998-8618 GCA_020629895.1 Bacteroidota bacterium | reverse complement strand
GCACCGAAGTACGCTCCTTGCACGTAAATCGTATATCGTTCAATTGTCTAATGCGTGAGGGATAGTAGCGGTAGCTTGCCGAAGTGGAAAGCTAGTGCGGCTACACCTAGCAGGGCTGACAGCGGAAGACACTGCTAGGTGTAATAGCCGAACAGCTTTTCTACGAGGCAACTACAAGTGTATAGCCCGACCTTTTTTCACCTCGTGCCTGTTGATGCGTGGACGCATTGACAGGCGAGGTGAAAAAAGGACACGCCCAGAGTTATTAATGATTGGATGATTGGGTGATTGGATGAATGATTGGATGAGTGGATTATTTCAAAATTATAGATAAAAATTGAGTTTGCTTTTTTTGTTACTCATTTTAAAAAAAAACTTATGAATCGAATTGTTATTTTTTTTCTGGTATTATTTATCGCTCCTTCTTGGGTTTGTGGGCAGGTAAATGACTATGCAGTTAGAACGGCTACGCATTCTAGCAATAAAGGACTATTTAATTTTTCGAATGGAGATGTGTTAATTGTAAGTGTTGATGTGAGTCCGATGGGTTTTGGTGCTGAAGTGTTGGTCATGACCCGATTAGCAGCAGATGGTACTGAGCTTTGGCAACATATTTATGAAGATATAATTGGAGAGGCATTCAGGATAAATGGTTTTTATGAAATAGGAGCGGATGCTTTTTTGTTGGGCATTAATTATGAAGGGTGTGATTTTGGAGCTTTTCGTCCTCAATATTATAGGTTTGGTAAAATGGGGGATTTACAGAAAAGGTTGTCCTTATCAACAGGTGCAGGATTTAATACCTATTATCCAAATATATTGACTCTGACAGCAAATAATGAGTTGGTATTTTATCGTGATAGAGCGATTCTTATGGTGGATACGGCAGGGAATACATTGAGGTCGTTGGATTTGGATTTTGGTTGGCAAATTAGGCAATTGAGAGGGTTGCTTGTTAGTGAAGATAAAATTTATATTTCTTACCAAACTGAACTTGATAGTAATGCTCCTGTTTTGGCTAAAGAATTAGACTTTGAAGGAAATGTGCTTCGAGAAATAGAGGAGGGGTATGCTGTGAAAGAAAGATTTTATCATCCTATTGATGATCGGATATTGATTTGGCATGTTAAGGCGGATGGCGAGTCGTATTTGTCGATATTGGATGCTGATTTTGACGTAGTAGTAGAGAAACTTGTTAGTATTGTGCGGCGAGTGGAGATTTCTGAGGAGGGTATTTATTATAGGACTTATGATGACAGGACGGAGTATTATTCTTGGGATTTGGATTTCATACAAGCAGTGAATCATGACTTGCCTTTTTATATAAACGATGTCAATATGAAAACGGGAAAGGTGCAGTATTTAGGAAACCAGGATTATGTAGTCACTTATATGGAGATTCCTGTGGAAGAGAGTGAACTGTTGAAGGACATTGATATTTCGGTAAAAGGGGTAACAGCGAGCGAAATTGTTGAGGAAAAGATAGTAGAAGATGCCTATTGTAAATCAAGTAATGTGTTGTATGAAGACTTAGCGGTATGGGTAAAGAACGAGGGAACGGAGGTACTTCAGAGGTTTGATGTAAGTATTTCTCAATCGCAGGGTTGTGCTTATATTTGTTTCTTTGATGTTGTTTCTTATGAGGTGTTTGAAGATGTCAATTTAGCTCCAGGAGATAGCCTGTTGGTAAACCTAGCTCCCTTTTATCTGAATGGCATTGCGGTTCCTGACTCGGTGTGTGTAACTGTTGGGCAGCCTAATCGTAAGGTAGATAAAGCATTTGAAGATAATCGAATTTGTAGTAAATTATCGAATGTTATGACTAGTGTTATGGAGGAGAAGACTGCTACATGGGATGTTCGTATGGCTACTAATCCAGTGCTTTCTGATTTACTGCTTCTTTTTACAGAGGAGGAGGTTTTTGATATAGATTGGGAGATTTATACGCCTACTGGACAGCGATTGAAAGCAGGTAGCCATTTGACAAATACGCCTTTGGAAATAGCGGTGGCTGATTTTTCGTCGGGTCTTTATTTTATTCGTATGAAACGAGCTGGTGTATTAAAGACATTGAAGTGGGTGAAGGATTAGTTTTCTTTTGTCTAATCATCTAATAGGTCAAAGTCTCCTAACTTTGGAATGGCTCCATACTTTCCTTTGATATAATCTTTACCATAAGAGGCGTCATTTCGGACGCCTTTTAACGCGCTAAGGGCTTGCATTTGGGAGGCTTTGTGTTTGTTTTTGGACATAAACCAGATTTGGTCGCGACGAAGTAATTTTCGATTGAGGAGGCTGACATCGTGGGAGGTGAAGATGAGTTGTGCATTGGCGGGATTGGTTTGGGGATGGTGAAAGATTTCAAGAATTTTACGTGTAACGAGTGGATGTAGGTGTGCGTCGAGTTGGTCAATAATGAGAATGCCACCACGCGCTAGGACTTTGATGATTAGTCCACTATATGCAATGAGTTTACGGGTGCCTTCCGATTCTTGAGTGGCAAGATTAAAGTAGATGTCATCGGTGTCTTCACACGTTGTTTCTTGTAGGGTGTGACGAGTCAACAGGATTGGGGTTTCTTTTTTGGGATCGTGAACAATGGATTCGAGGTTTATTTGCTCAGGATTAACGTCCTCTTTCGCGTAAATAATTTTGAGTTTTTCTTGTTCCATTTTGGTAAGCATTAAGCTCTCGATACTGATGTCGGCCGATTGAAGGAAACGTAGTATTTTTTGTGGGTAATTGTTGTATTTATCTTTAAAAAATAATTTTTGGGTAAAATTAGTTACTTCCTCATTATGGTAGCTAAATTGATTGTTGATGAGTAATAACTTGTCGAAAAAGTGGTAGATAGCCCCTGTATGCCCTTCTTTCTGTTTGCTAAGAAGTGTTACCAACAAGGTATGATCGGGTATAGATGTAGGTATTTTACTTCCTTCCTCAAAGTGTTTTTTGCTCCAGTCAACATGGGTGCTTGTGCGCGTAAAAAGCTTGAGTTTTTTCTTTTTAGGACGGTAGGAAAGCCATTCTTTTACAATATTTTCTTTGTTGACTTCAAAGCCATAGAAATAAGGAATCTCTTTGAGTAGAAAGACCATTTCAAAGCTGCCAGTACTATTGTGCGCATCGGGTTTGAGTAAAAAGGGAATCCATTTACATTGTGCAGGTGTTTGTTTATCAGAACGAAGTACAATATGCTGCATACAGGCTAAGGCGCGTATAAAATTGCTTTTTCCGCTAGAATTAGAGCCATAAATAAGGGCTGTTTTGAGTAACGAGGGACTGGTGAGAGAGGCGGGAATTATATTGTTTTGATCTAGTTCTTTGCTTTTAGAACTGATTTTTTCTGTTTCTAGTGAAAAGTGCTGCTTTTCGTAGAAAGATAGGAAATTTTGTATGGAGAAGTGGAGGAGCATAGGACTGTTGTTAAGGCAAACTAAAATAAATAATTCCACCACTTTACTTGCCTCTTTTTAAGCTACTCAGTGTTGTGAAGCCTCGTCGTAGATTCAGACTATGCCTACGTTTCACGCCTTGATTAGCTTAAAAATAGCCTGTGTCTAGTTAGTGAATTATTTGTTTTAATTTGCCTGAGCAAAAATAAGCCCAAACTTTATGAGATGCAAACTTATCTCGGTGCAACGATCTCTAAATCGGTTTCAGATCATAAGCAATGGCATAAGCTCCCAGTTTTTGTTGCAAAGCCTCTAGCTGTTGTTGGTTAATTTTTTGCTGAAAACTTAACTGGGCGACCATCCCTCGTTTACGGTCATTTAGCACCTCAATCTGCTTTAAATGTACATTTTCCATACCAGCAATCTCTTTTTGAAATACATCTTTAATCTCTCGAATAATGAGGTCGGGTTTAAAGATTTTATCAAGGGAAGTCATTGGCATTTTGTCGATGAGATGAATTGCTTTTGGAATAGCGGCCCGTTCTGAAATATGCGTTTGGGCAAATGTTAGTAATTCATCGACAGTACAGCTTTTATTAGTAGCTAATTCGACATAAAGCACAGGTATTTCTCCTACTTTCGGATCAGGTCGTCCTACGGCAGCAGCGACGGCAACCGCAGGATGTTTGTACATGGGTTCTTCGATCATTTTGGGGTCAATATTATGCCCCCCTCGAATAATCAATTCCTTTTTGCGTCCAGTCAACCAATAATAGCCATTGGCATCTCTGCGTCCTAAATCACCCGTATTATACCACTTGCCCTTTCCATCACCCGTATCAATCCACACCTTTCGATTATGCACTGCATCTTTATAACCTTTAAACAGATGGTCGCCACGGGTAATGATATTGCCCACCTCATCTGCCTCACAAAAACGCACAAACTGCCCTGCATCATCTAAAACAACGGCCTGTAATTCGCTATATGGAATCGCAAAACCAATCGAACCAATTTTGCGATCTCCTTTGAGTGGGTTGGAAGCACAGGTACAAGTAGCCTCTGTACAGCCATAACCTTCTAGGATGCGTACTCCCGTTGTTTTTTCAAAATTTTTATAGACCTCAACAGGGAGAGCAGCACCGCCACAAACCGCCATTTTGATACTACTAATATCACTCTTAGCAACAGGCACATCTGTAAATTGTTTATAAAGGGCAGGGACGGCAGCTAGATAGTTGATTTGATAGTGTTCCACAATTTTCCAAATATTGTCAACAACTCCCTGATCCCGATAACCTCTAGGAGAACCCATCACAATTCTAGCTCCTCCTGAAAAAGGAATATTAAGTGTGACCATTGCCCCTAAGACATGAAATAAGGGCAAGCCACAAAACATCGTTTGTGCATCATCAGAGGTATCTACATTATTCCCATTGGCCCAAACATTGAAACAGATATTTCGGTGCGTTTGCATGGCTATTTTAGGAACGCCAGTCGTGCCACCTGTATGGAAGTAGGCAGCGACATCTTGCGGGTCTGTTTGACGTGTAAAGTCGAGATGGGAAGCATTATATGCATTGATTTTTTCCTGAAAATCCCAAATTTGTTGTGCTGGTGTCGATTTTCCTTTTGATTTAAACCCAATAATAAATTTTACCAAGCTCTTCTTAAATCCTTCTAAGTAATTGGACATATCTACTTGAAAGATGTGCTTTAGGCTAGGCACCTCATTACGAATACGATCTACTTTTTCCCAAATATCGGTACGAGTGCGGAGGAAAGGGCCAATAGTGATAAGTGCTTTGGCTCCAGCGGCATTTAATATTTCTACCCAATGTTTAGGATCAAGTAAAGGATTGATGGGCATGACAATACCTACGGCAGGAATGGCGGTTAGGCAGAAAGCTGTTTCAGGAAGGTTGGGCAAAATAAGTGCAACCACATCCTCTTTCCCAAAGCCTAAGTGATGAAACATATTGGCGATTTGGTGGGTTTTTTGGAGGACTTCCTGATAAGTATAGTCATAAGATTGTTGATAGGTTTTGCCTTGTAAAAAGTAAGTTAAAGCAATGTCATTCCCACATTCTGTTGCTGCATCTGCAAACCCCTCATAAGTACTAGTAGGAATATCTTGCTCTTCGATAGGAGTTTGCTCAATCGCTCGAATATCTTCGAGAGTGGCAATGCCTGTAAATTGGAATCGGTCTCGTCGCATAATGTTGGTTAGTTTAAAAAAGCCCGTGCATCGGCAGCCGATTTTTCGGGAATTTCTTCCATTGGTAAATGGCCAATATTAGGGTAAATGATGAGTTGGGAGTTGGGTAGGTCTTGGTGAAAACGAGGAGCCGATTTGACAGATAATACTTCATCTTTATCCCCCCACATAATCAAGGTAGGGGCTTTTATTTCAGGTATTCGTTTCCACTGATCACGTTTTATTTGCTGCATTTTTCCCGTCAAACCACGCCGATTGCCCTCTCGTAACAATAGGTCATAATAACGATCTTTCGTAGCTTCTGATATTTGACTATCAGCCTCATAAGCATCATACACCGTTTTTTCTACTAGGCTACGTGGGGTAATTTTATGCATAAAAGTGGACGTAATCGGATTCGTTGCCATCTTAAATCCAAGTGGAATATCAGTACCTGCTGGTAATGGATACCCACTTGGGTCTAATAAAATCAGCTTATGTACACGTTCAGGGTAGCTCAATCCAAACATCCAAGTCAAATATCCTCCAAATGAATTGCCTGCAACATGCGCTTTATGAATGCCAATTTGGTCAAAAAAGGCAAGCAAAAAGCTTAGGTATGCTTCATTGTCGTATGTGTCTTTTGGGTGTGGGCCAGTAATTCCAAAACCTGGTAAATCCATTCGAATAATGGTGTATTGATCTTTCAATAATTTGGCCCAATCATTCCACGTATGTACCGATGAACTAGTCCCATGTAGTAATACTAATGTGTCACCTTGCCCCTCTACGGTATAATGAACATCCATGCCTTGTAATGGCATATATTGAGAATGTGGTAATTCGTATTTGGCTTTGATCACTTCAATAGGTATATCACTCTTGTAATTGAAGAAACCCAATAACAAAAGCAATAGTAAAAAAAGGAACATTATTTTTAACAGTCGTTTCATCTTTTAGGAGCATTTTTCATCAAGTTAAATAAAATTTTGCAATAAAATCAATGCGTGCATTGTATTTTTTAGTAA
>JAHDCM010000043.1:0-1898 GCA_020629895.1 Bacteroidota bacterium | reverse complement strand
CAACTATGTCAAAAACGATTCTCGAACCTAGTGCGGAAGCTGCACTAAAACAAGAAACTTCATCAGTAAATGGAACAATGAGTCATAAAATGTCCCTCAAAGGAGGAGCTTTCATTACAGAAGAAACCAGCTATCAAAACGTATTTGTGCCTGAAGAATGGACAGAGGAACAATTGATGATTAAAGAGATGGTACAAGACTTCTGTTTTAAAGAAATCCACGCTTTAGGCATTGAGAAAGCTGCGATGATGGATGCCGAAAAAGATATGGATCAAATCATTGCGATTTTGGAAAAAGCAGCCGACTTAGGCTTATGTGGTTTGGCCATAGATGAAGAATACGGTGGCTTAGGTCTCGACTTCAACACGGGTTTATTATTTGGAGAAGCTATTTCGGTTGGTTTTTCTTTTGCAACTACTATTGGAGCGCAGACTTCCATCGGTTCCTTACCGATTTTATTTTATGGAACCGAAGCACAAAAGCAAAAATACCTGCCCAAAATTGCTACTGCTGAATACAAAGCCGCTTATTGTTTGACCGAACCCTCAGCAGGTTCCGATGCCAATTCAGGAAAAACGAAAGTGACTTTAAGTGAAGACGGCAAGCACTATATTATGAATGGGCAGAAAATGTGGATTACCAATGGTGGTTTTGCCGATATTTTCATTGTATTTGCCAAAATAGACGATGATAAAAACCTTACTGCATTTATCGTAGAAAAAGCATTTGGAGGCATCTCTATTGGAAAAGAAGAAAAGAAATTAGGCATTAAAGCATCCTCTACCGTGCAAGTCTTTTTTAATGATTGTCCTATACCAGTAGCGAATATGTTAGGAGAGCGAGAAGGAGGCTTTAAAATGGCTCTAAATATTCTCAATACAGGGCGTATTAAGCTTGCAGCAGGAGCTATTGGAGGTTGTAAATTTGGTATTGGGCGAGCCGTACAATATGCCAAAGAACGCCAACAATTCAACCAATCTATTGCCGAATTTGGAGCCATTAAATACAAAATAGGAGAGATGGTGACACGCACCTTCGTAGCGGAGTCGGCCATCTATCGAACTGGAGCCAATATCGACGAAAAGTATGAGGAATTTATAAAGGAGGGAAAGACCAAAGGAGAAGCTATTTTACTAGCTGTTCGTGAGTTTGCTATCGAATGTGCCTTGCTCAAAGTTTATGGTTCTGAAGTGGTTGATTATGTGGTAGATGAGGTGTTGCAAATTCATGGAGGAATGGGCTATGCCGTAGAAACAGGGGTTGAAATGGGATACCGAGATGCCCGTATTACCCGTATTTACGAAGGAACCAACGAAATTAACCGCCTCCTTTCAGTGGCAGAATTGGGTCGTCGAGTTTTTAAAACCAAAGAGTTGACCCTTGACAGTGCGTACAAAAAGCTTCCCCTTCATCTACTCAAGCAAAGCTCGCCCATTAAGTTTAGTGGAGATGATTCTTTTGCGAAAGAACGTCGTATTGTCAAGAATATCAAGCAGTTGTTTTTAGTATTAATGGGAGCTGCAGGACGTAAGTTTAGAGAGCAATTAGAGCATGAACAAGAGATCGTTATGAATCTTGCCGACATCATGGCAGAGGCTTATATCTGTGAATCTGCCTTATTGCGAGTTGAAAAATTAGTCAAGGAGAAGAAAGGAGATAAAAAGGAATTGAAAGCCAAAAAACGCATGTTGCGGTTGTATTTATACGAGGCACTTGATAAAGTACGTAAATCGGGTAATGATCTTATTATGAGCTATGCCACAGGTGCCGAAAAACGAGTTTTGTTCTTTTTTATGCGGGTGCTTACACCTACCTATCATATAAATCCTAAGAAATTGCGTCGCAAAATTGCAGAGTATGTAGTAGAGAAAGGCGATTATTGTTTTTAGGGCGTGTCC
>JAHDCM010000042.1 GCA_020629895.1 Bacteroidota bacterium | reverse complement strand
CTACTTCGTCAAGCTACCACTACTATCCCTCACGCGTTCCTGTCGAATCATTCCTACCACAATTAGATACTGCGCCAAACAATAGGTTGCCATAATCCATACACCCGCCCAATAAATCGGAAAGCTGAACTTATTGAGAGCGATTAGACTATCGGATAATACAAAAAATAAGGCTCCAGCAAAAACAGGGCGATAACTTTTATAAGGCACCTTTCCATAACGATACACCGCCATCATGGCCATGGTAGTAATGACTACGGCATATACACTAACTGGAATTAACAGTCCTCCTAAATCGTCTTTGAGATAGTACACAAAGCCAAAACAGTAAATCAAAAAAGGAATAGTTAACCAGGGATTTTTCATTAGTTCACTAGTTTTGCGCGGACGGTTGGTATTAAAAAAGGCGACAATATAAGCCAAGTGTGCTAAAAGGAAAGCGACTAAACCAAAAATGAAAAAGTTGGCTTGTTGTGCCTGAAACATGAGCAATAAATCACCGAGCCACGAAAAGAACAGAGCCGCCAATATGCTCTTATTCACTAGTGATAAAGGAGGTTTTATATTTTTCCAATAAAGTACTACCAATACAGGCATCAATAAAGGTTTGACAATATATTCTAACCATTGCCAGTCACCCATACGGCTGATGAGCGTAACAATAGTTAATAGGAGAAATAAACCACCTATTGGGCGTAAATGTTGGATGGGAGTTTGCATATTGAACAATTAACATGCTTCGGTAGTTAGTACTTCGTTGCATGGTATATGGTTTCCTGAATGTAGAAACAATCCTTAAAACTAATGAATAAAACGATAAAAATTGTAGGAATGGGCGGTTCTTTAGTAGCTCCTGCCCATAGCTTGGCGGCGTTGAAGCTTGCTCTTGCTAGTGCTGCGGCTAAAGGAGCCGAAACAGAATTGCTAGATTTGGGGCAATTGGATATTCCCTTATTTTCTTCTGAACGCGCAAAAGAGGTGCCAGCCGATGCGCAACGAATGTGCGATAAGGTGTATGAAGCAGATGCTTTAATTTGGGCATCTCCTTTGTATCATGGCACGGTGAGTGGCTTATTTAAAAATGCAGTCGATTGGTTGGAATTGCTCAGTAAACAGGAGCCAAAGTATTTGACCAATAAATTTGTGGGACTAATTAGTACTGCGGGTGGCACACAGGGCTTGCAGGCAATCAATACAATGGAGTATATGGTGCGGGCTTTACGTGGTTGGACGGTACCTTTGGTAGTGCCAATTGCAAGGGCTTGGGAATGTTTTGACCAAGATATGCACTTAATAGATGAGGGCGTAAAAGGTCAGTTGGCAATGTTAGGAGAAGAATTAGTACGCTGCGTGGAAATGGTTTCGCGTGAGGGATAGTAGTGGTAGCTTGCCGAAATAGAAACGTAGTGAGGTTATGCCTAGCAGGGCTGACGAAGGAAGACACTGCTAGGCATCTAGCCGAACACGTTTTCTATGAGGCAACTACAAGCGGATAGCCCGACGGGTATAAAAAAAGCGCAATATTCTGCTGGTAGCAAAAATGCTACTAGCAAAATATTGCGCTTTTTTTATACCCGGCACGCCCAGTTGTTGATGATTGGATGATTGAGGGATTGGATGATTGGATGATTGATGATGCTATGGAACTGGTACCACCAATACTTGTCCGAGTTTGATATTAGTATCGCTAAGGTTATTTGCCTTTTTAATACCATCAACGGTGGTATTATAGCGTTTGGCGATATTGTAAAGGGTGTCACCAATCGTTACGGTATGTTGTACATAGCGTTGGGTAGGTGGTGTAGGTTGCGTTACAACTGGTGGTTTATTCGGCTTCGTAGGTCGAGGATATGCCCCTCCTGCGGGAGGTACCTTATTCGCACTACTGGTAGAGGGTTTTACATTACTTTTCCCTTTTGAAGGCTTCTTCGGATTCGTTGATTTAATCTCCTTGATTTCCTTTCTCTTATTCTTTGTAGTAGTAATTGCTAGTGGCGTTTTGCGCTTTTTATTAAGTGCCACATATTCGTCGGCAATTGGCTCATATCCTACGGGCATATCATTTCGCTTGATCAGCTTTTTCATTTTGATACCATAGGTTTGCCCAATATCATAAAGGGTTTCACCTGGTTTTACCTTGTGTGCTTTAGGAGCCGTTTTATTTTTATTGCGCTTTGGTTGTAGGTAAATGACTGTATTTCCTTTAATGGTACGACTGGTAATATCGTTGTATTTGATCAATCGTTTTAGTGGAATATCGAAAGCATCGGCAACTTGTACGATAGATACATCGCAGGAGAAACGAACTGCTTTTTTGCGGTTGCTATAAAAAGTAGGTGGTATATCGTCGGCATTTAATCGTTGTTGTCCTAGTAAACTACACGCAGTTTTCTCACTGGTAGTACTTTTTGTTGGAGGTGTATTTTTACCTGAACTACTTTTTGATCCAGCAGGCACGCGTGTTGGTTTGGCAGGCGTTGCGGGCTTAGTTGGTTTTGGGTTTTGAGCTATGACACCACCTGTATCATATTTGAATAAGTCGTATCGTTCGATGAGGTCGATGAGAATATCTGCGTAGGCGGGATTGGTTGCATATCCTGCTTTTTTGAGTCCTCTTGCCCATCCTTTATAATCGGAGCTACTAAGGTCGAATAAAAACGAGTAGCGGCCTCTAGTGGTGAGAAATGCAGAGTGATCGTGGTAGGAATCAAGTGCGCTTGGATATTTGCGAAAGCACTCATTTGGTGCATCATCATCTGCATAGATTTCGTCTCCTGTCCAGCCATGACATTTGATACCGAAGTGGTTGTTTCCTTCTACTGCTAAACGACTATTTCCATATTCAGATTCGAGAATACCTTGTGCTAGGGTGATGCTGGCGGGAATACCAGTACGTCCCATTTCGGTTACTGCTACTCTTTCGTAGGAAGTGATGTACTGTTCAACTGTAATTCGCATCGGCATTAGTACTGCTGAGGCATTGGAGGAGATACTGGTAAAAATAGTTACTAAAAGAAGATATGCCAGAAAGGGGGTCTTTTTCATCATCGCTGTGTTGTTTTTGATTTTAGTAATGCGTGGAAGGCCTTGCAAACAATGTGCGTTCCTAATCTATTATAATAAACTGGAATTTTCTAGCTGCGTTTAAAATCGTGACTTATAAGTGATTCTTTTTCATAACATATCCTTGCTATAAAATATACTATTTCAATATATAAAACAAAATAACAAAAGCCATATACAAAACACAACACCAATCATGCCAGCACATAACACATAATAATGCCATATATTTAAAATAAAAAAGCATGGTTTCTCAGAAGAGAAGCCATGCTTTTTTATAAAAATTTTATCTGTTTTTTTACAACAGCGATGTCTTAGGCAATGCGCAATGTTTGTCCGATATAGATCATATCAGAACGTAAATTATTCATTGTTTTGAGCGAATTGACAGTAGTACGATACTTACGTGCTAAACCAAATAAAGTATCACCAGAACGCACTTTATACACCTGTTTTTTGGGAGGGGCATAATTGTTACGGTAGTAATTAGTTTGCTGTTGTCTTTCGAGTTCAGCATAATATTTTTTTTGCGCTTCGATTTTACGTTTACGCTCCAATTGTGCTTGCATATTTCGATCTACGTAAGGTACTTGTTGTACCGTAGGATAATAGGTACCTACTTGATCGGGTCTTAATACATGCTGTACATCTGTTGCTTGGACGTAATATCGCGGAACTGGCTTGGGTACAGGTTGGCGATGCATTGGTTGTCCATTTCTTTGTTGGTTAACCACTCGGTAACTTTCCTGCACACTTTTCTGTACACTTTTAGCTTGAATCCCATATTGGTTCGCCACTTGGTGTACGGTATGGTTTTTAATTTCTCGTTGTTTGGTTCCCCAAGTACTTCTTCTAACAGGAGCCTCTAAGAAGATCATGGTATGAGCCGGGATCGTCTTATTAGGATTGAGTCCATTATAGATAACTAAGTGGTCAAAAGGCACTTGGTGCATTTGGGCCACTCTTTGTGGTGTCATTTCCATATTGTAGGAAACGGTTTTTACACCATTAAAGTTACCAGTCATCGCAATCAATGGCATTACTTCTTCATCTTGTTCATTAGAAGTGCCTCCAATATAGACATCAAATTGATCGAGGTTATATTTTTCGATTAGTCGAATTAGGGAAGATGCATATTTAGCATCCGTTGCGTATCCTGCTTTTCTGAGGCCTTTTGCCCACGTTTTATAATCGACTTTATTTCCTTTGAATAAAAAACTATATCGTTTATTTTTCATTAGAAAATTAGAGTGATCTTTAAATGACTCATGAGCACTGTCGTATTGACGAAAGCATTCATTGGGGCGATCATCATTGGCACGTAATCCTTTTCCTTTCCAGCTTCTGTGGCATTTGATACCAAAATGATTATTGGCTTTTCTGGTTAACCAGCTATTTCCACTTCTGGATTCGAGGATACCTTGTGCTAATTTAATACTCGCGGGGATGCCTGTTCGGTTCATTTCATCAACAGCAATATCTTTATATTTATCGATATATTGTTGAGGAGATAATCCTTTAGCTTCGGCATCTTGGACAACTGCTGTTACACCAGCAGACAATAACAGGGTAGAAACAATTCGTTTCATAAGTTAAGATATTTGGCAAAAACTATGGATGATTTTCAATAAAATAGCTGTACAAAATTAATCTAATATCATGCCAATACAATATTTATAGTAAGTCTCAAAAAAAATACATTCCTTTTTTTCTTGATGGAAAATGGCACTCTAATGATTAAAAAAATATTCAATATCAAACTGTCTACTATACAATTGTCAATGAATTGTCATATTTTTTAGATATAGGTTTTGGCGTTTTTTTCAATAGCAAAAGTATTGTGTAGCTTGCATAAGCACTTTACTCAACAATTCATATATATACGTCATTCTCTAATAGAACGGACATTTTTGTCTTTTTATAAGGCATCAAGATTAAAACCTTTGGTGATTTTCTCACGTATAAATCGTTTTTTATCTTCAATTAGAGGCTGTCTTGATTTTTGCGTTTGGTATAATGAATACCTGCGGGGTCGCTTCTTTTATGTCTGTATTCCTGTTTTTTATCTGATTTTTCGGTTGTTATTTTAGGAGGATAGGTGGCTTTCCCTCTTAAAAGTAATACCTCTTCTGTTCTTGGTTCTTGCCCTTCATACAAAAGATTTCTACGATAAAGCTCTGCCATTTGTATGCCGTAAAATTGAGCAATTTTCCACATACTTTCTCCTCTCTTAACTCGGTGATGTCGTTTATTTTTAGATTTCTTCTTTTTCTTTTGTAGAAAGATATTGGTGTATGCAGGAAAATAAGCATTTTGCACTAAGTCATTAAAGTCTAGTAATTTAGACATTGACTTTTGGTATGTTTTGGCAATTTGTTTTACTGAAACGGGATAATCGTACCTAACTGCATGCGTACCATTATGCTTAAATGAAGCACGTTCTGGTACTGGTGTTTCTGTTATTTTAGCGAGGTTATAGAGTGTATGTAAGGGAAGATACTTTTGTCCTTCCTCCTCTTTTTCTTCGTTTAATTGATAGCTTCGCGAAGCTGCTAATTGCCATAAAAACTTATTGGGTGTTACGCTATCAGGGAAAATGATCTCTAATGGGTTCACATATTGAAGCCTAGCAGCTAAAAAAAATTGATTGGCTGGAGTTTTTTTTTCTCCTGTATTACTCATTGATTGCAGTATCCCCTCTTGTTTTATTCTATTGGATGTTTCTTTGTACAATTTTAATGGTGTTACCATGATTTTTCGTTTCTGTTTGAAACGTTGTCTCATAGTTTTAACCGCTTGTGGATTATTTCGTATTAATTCTCTATCAAGATTAATGAGGTCATTTTCGATAGGTCTATGATTAAAGTCAAACTCATGAATATTGGTAATGACCTGCATTTGAGGGTTTGCTGTTCGATTGTTAACCACATCTACTTGTGAAGAGATAGGCGGTATTATTTGAGAAACAGTAGGAGGCGTTGCTTGTCTAGCAATGACAATAGATTCGTAGGGAGTAGCTGCATCGAGTTGAGATAGTTGGTATTTCTCAATAATTTGAATTAGCTGATCTCCATAATAAGGATTACTTGTATCGTATCCAGCATTGTGTAAGCCCGTGGCCCATGCTTTATAATTTTTAACATCAAATTGGAATAGCCCTGTAAACCAGTCACTATTCATGATGTAGTTTGTATGGTCTTGAAAAGACTCTGTTGCATTGTTATAGATACGATAACATTCACTGACCAACTGTCCATTGCGGTATAGCTTTCCTCCTTTCCATTGGTGTAAACACTTTCTATTGAAGTGGTTATTTCCTTTGAAGACTAATTCACTATTGCCATAATTAGACGCTAAAATGCCTTGTGATAAAATGATACTAGCAGGAATACCTGTTCGATGCATTTCCTCAATGGCAATTTCTTTGTGTTGTTCAATATAGCTTTCGACAGAGCTTAAATATTGTGCATAGGTAGACATACCTATCCATGTCCACATTAATAATGTGAGATACGCTTTTCTCATTTTCACTAGTTATTACATGATGATTACTAGGGTAAATACATGTAAGTAACTAAATTGCAAAAAGCATTCCGATTGTCAGTAATTCGTCAGTAATAATAAATAAAGCAGGTAGATAAGGGCAAGCGAAAGGAATTAAAGCCCTCTAATTCTAGGCTTTTCAAGTATCTTGGAAGAAATTTTCAATTCAAAAACTTGTCATCATTTTGTGAGATGACAGGTAGTAATAGTTCACTGAATGGTCTTTATTTTAGACTGTCTTATCGAAGTGTTATGACCTGTCCTACCACAGGTTGCGCTCCAGGGTATAATTGCTTATTGAACTTATAAATAGACTTCACTCGCATCCCATATTTTTGGGCAATTAGTTCTATGGTTTCTCCTCTTTCTACGATGTGTTCATTGTTATCCTTACTCGCCTTTCCTTTCTTTTTCTCTAAAAAGATGGGGATATTGGCAGGAACTTGGCGGTTTGGTTTGAGATCGTTATAAGCTCTCACCTTTTTTAACGAAATACCGTATTTGCTACTCACTTTATTCATGTGAATGGGTTGATCTGTTACAACTGCTTTACAACCATTAATAACTGTTTCAATAAGGATAGGAGGAGAGGGAGGGGTTGAAGAATTAGAAGGTGGCGGGGGTGAGGGATTGGCAGATGGAGGGGTTGAAGGAGGGAGGGAGGAAGGGATTGAAGCATTAGGAGTTTGCCCACCTAGTACTTCTTCCTCTTCTACTGTTTGTGCCATTTGTAGGGTATCAGTAGTAGTAGAACTTGGGGGTGATGGCTGTGCTTCTTGCACAGGGGGAGCTTGTACAATTGGCGGCTCTTCTTTTTCA
The DNA here is from genome assembly GCA_020629895.1 of Bacteroidota bacterium. Classification (GTDB taxonomy): domain Bacteria; phylum Bacteroidota; class Bacteroidia; order Chitinophagales; family UBA2359; genus JAHDHP01. Next base: position 5,419 of record JAHDCM010000042.1, on the reverse strand, counting down.
ACGGTAAATACAAAACGACTTTTTGTTTTAGACTGTACCGCCTCTTCATTCTCCTTATTGGTACTTGCCGGCGGAGTAGGAATGGTACGAGTATAAGTATCATTTGTTGAGGTATTTGCTGTTGGGCTAGGCGTAACAGGTACTGAAGATTTAGTGACAGGGGTTGTCACTTCACCAGGATAAGGTGTACTAGCAGGTGTACTAGGAGCTACAATCGTTACCGTTTGTGGTGGGGGTGTTGGTTTTTGTGTTGGTTGAACAGTTGGATATTGAGTACTTGCTATCTCATCTGTTACATGTTCTCTAACCGTCTGCTTAGGTGCGGTAGGCTCTACATATTGGGGAATAGAAGGATTATAAGTTTGGGGAGTTGTAGCATACGATTTGGTAGTTGTCGCAGCTTGGGGCTGATTCCATGGATAATTATACTTAGGATAACTTTCTCCTATACTTCCTATGGTATTAGTAGGATTTACTGTCTTGTTATTTGCAGCACGTACATCCATTGGAACGGGGCGATTTGCCCCATTTCCATTTTGTGAATAATTATATACGATTTTTTCTTGTTGCCCTTGTTTTGTCCAGGGGTATGTTGCATGTTGTGTTTGTGTGTTTGTTGTATGTCTATATGACTGTGTGGAGTTTGGAACGGAATGCGTTTGGTCACTTACTCCATATACGACGCCTCCGATTTGACTTAGTTGGCTTGGAGGCTTGGGTTTTACGGGTTGTGGACGATTAATGACGCTTGCAGATTGAGGATTGCGTTTTTGTACAATATAAAAATCTGCGGGTTTCATAAAGTCGAACTGTTGCAGGTTATATCGTTCAATGAGTTTGATAAGTGACTCGGCATAGTGAGGTGCTGTTGCGTATCCCGCTTTTTTAAGCCCTCTAGCCCACCCTTTATAGTTGGTTCTATCGAGTTGAAATAGGTGGATATAACGATCTTGTGGATGATCGAATAGGAAATTGGAATGATCGACATAAGATTCTTCTACGGAACGGTATTTACGGAAACACTCATTAGGAGCATCATCAGTGATGCGGATCGTGTCCCCTTTCCAATAAGATTTGCATTTGATACCGAAGTGATTATTTCCTACTCTGGCAAGTCGGCTTCGTCCGTAATTAGATTCTAGGAGACCTTGTGCTAGGGTTATACTTGCAGGCACCCCAATACGGTGCATTTCTTCCACTGCAATTATTTTGTAGGTGTCTATGTAACGATACGCTAATTGTGTCTTATCATTATCGGTATCTGCAATTACATAATTAAATACTAATACCAACATCATGATGATATAGGTAATACTTAGTAGTAAACGAAGTTTTTTCATAGGGGGGAATAATTTTTATTTTTTTCTTACCATCATAATTCCGTCTCTAAAGGGAAGTAATAGATTTTCGACTCGTTCATCTTCTTGCACTTTTTGGTTGAACTCCACTAAGGCGGCTGTATCCCAATCATTGATATCTTCTATTACCTTTCCATTCCATAAGACGTTATCTGCTAGGATAAAGCCACCAGATTTGACCTGATCGAAGACAATTTCGTAGTAATTTACGTAATTAATTTTATCCGCATCAATAAATACAAGGTCAAATTGGGCTTCAATTTGAGGAATTATTTCAAGCGCGGTGCCATAATAGCATTTTACACTATCAAGGATGCCTGCTTCTGTAAAATATTTGGTTTGGATGTCTTCTAGTTCTTCATTAATATCAATGGTGTGGATGCAGCCATTGGGAGCCAGTCCTGCTGCTAGACAGATAGTCGCATAGCCTGTAAAAGTACCAATTTCTAGTACTTGTTGTGGACGTGCTAGTTGACTAATCATTTTTAGGAAGGTACCTTGTAAATGCCCAGATAACATTTGTGGACAGAGTATTTTGAGGTTGGTTTCGCGATAGAGGCGATAAAGGAGATCGGTGGGGGGGCTGGTATGAGCAGCCGCATAGTCGATAAGAGGATTGTGTTGGAAACGCATCATGGCGAGATGATTGGGTGATTGGGTGATTGGGTGATTGGGTGATTAAGAAAAGGCATTTCAGAAAAAGAAACAAGCATTTTGGACTTAGTAACGGATAAATAATAACTTCCTCATCTCTAGCTGATCTTTGAGCCTTGTTCTGTGTTGTGAAGCCTCGCATCTGTTGGCTTGCTATAGATGTATGTCTACGTTTCACGCCTTGAATAAGACTAAAATCTCTAGCTATTAAATTGCGGAAGTTATTTTTTAACCGTTACTAAGTAGTCTGTCCAGTTAATATTGTCGGGTTCTTCATGCAATCACCCAATCATCGTTTTTGCGTGAGGGATAGTAGTGGTAGCTTGCTGAAATAGAAAGGTAGTGGAGCTACACCTAGCAGGGCTGACAGCGGAAGACACTGCTAGGTGTTTAGCGGAACACCTTTTCTATGAGGCAACTACAAGCGGATAGCCCGACGTGTATAAAAAAGCGCAGTCATTTGCTACTTGTAACCACCAGCGAGGACGCTGGCGGGAGCAAGTGGTAAATGGTTGCGCTTTTTTATACACGACACGCCCAGTTGATGATGATTGGGTGATTGGATGACTGCATGATTGGGTGATTGGATGACTGGGTGAGCATCATTACTTTTTTGAGATTTTAGCATCCAAATTATACTTTAGATTATTGTAATCAATCAAGTAAGCTTTTGCCCATCCGACACTTAAAGGAGACTCGATGAGTAGAGGTAGGCGGTTATCATCATCTGTTACCCAGATAATCATTTCCTCGTCGCCCTCGAACACATCCCCCTCAATGAGGGAGGGCGCAAATTTAGCACATTTAAATTTTCCAAGCTTGGTTTTGAGCTGGTCTTTTCCAAGATATTTTAGGTAAGCGGAATAAATTTCTCCATCAACGAGTAATTCGACATAAATTTTTTCACCAACTGCCATGTTACTGTAATCTACATTGCGGGTATAGTAAACGGCTGATAGCATATCTTGTGTACAAGATGGTACACTGAGTGTTTCGTTTTCGGCTTGTACTTTCCCCATTCGAGTGCGTTTATTGATGAGTACTTCGCTTTGATTGGGGCGGAAGGTATATTCGTTGTATTTGGTGTATTTTCCCTCGTTGACATCGCGAATAAATTTGAGAGGTTGGCTAGAGGAAGGGTCCATATATGTTTCGTAGCGATCATACACTTTGTAAAACCAGTTGAAGCCTTTGGCGGTACGTCCTTCGGCAACCATGTGTAAGACATCTTGCCCATCAAGTTGGGCATTGTTGACGGTGAAGGTGACATTTCCTGCATTCATCCAGACGGCTGTCCAGTTGTAATAGACTTTGTATTTGAGGGATTCACCAGCCTGATAGGCAAGGCTTTGTTTTTCGCAGGTGGCTTCGGTTTTGTTGTCTCCTCCTCCATTATTGGCGATTATGAATGGCATACTTAGGAGGACAAGGCAAAAGGTGATGATTATTTTTTTCATATACTTACAGAATTTTAATAATAATTATAGGACGTTGGATGCGTCAGGGTGTTTAATCTGTTCTTTTACATCTTCCACATCTGTTGTTTTTAGGGTGGGGATTATATTTTTCAGGAAAAAAAATATCAGTAGTCCGATGCTGGCAGGAATAACTAAATTGATGATCCAGAGGGTGAAGGTGGCAGTTAGAATTGCGAGTTTATTGGTGGTAATAATACCCCAAAAAAAGAGGGCTACATTGCCACGAATGCCGAGTTCGATGAGGGCGATAGAGGGTACAATGGTTTGGATAAAAAAGATACTGGTAATCATGATTAATCCTGTTCTGGGAGCTACTTCTAGTCCAAATAGGATGATGAGTAAATAATATTGTAAGGTGTAAATGCCGTATCGGAGAAAGGAGAGTGCTAATAAGCTCGCCAACTCTCTGGTTTGAAAGGCTTTTAATGGGGTTAAATATTTATTGAAACGCTTGAAGTAGGGAACATATTTTTGTATTACCAATAAACTCTCTAAACGGAAGTAACAAAGAGTGCTGATACTTAAAATGAGTAGGGAGATAGTGATAAGTGGGATGACCCATAGTAAGGATAAGGAGCCGTAGTATATCATGAAGCTACAAAATCCGAGGATGCCGATGCTGATGTTGGCGACCCATTGGCTAAGACTTCCGACGAGGGTGAGGGCGATGCCTTGTAGTTTGTTTCCGGGTTGTAGGAGCAAGACGCGTCCGCCGTACTCTCCTACTCTATTGGGGGTAAAAAAAGATAGGCTGACACCACAGATGACGGCTTGTATTGCCCGTTTAAAAGAGATGGGTTCAATTTTGTGGATTAGGTATCGCCATTTGATGGTTTCGATACCCCAGTTGACGGTCATTAATAAGATGACAGCTCCTAAACCGAGTAGGCTATTGAGGTTCCAAAGTTGTTTCCATTGGTTTTGTATCTCGCTAATATCGGTACGTCCTACAATTTGCCAATAGATAATATAGGCTAACACGACAAAAATGACTACCTTTAGTAGCCAAATTAGTATATTTTTTGCACTATGCTGTTTATTGTGGGACAAATTGAAGGATTGAGGGATTGAGTGAATGCAAAATTACGATTTTTTTATTACCTACTAAGTTTACATACGATGTCAAAACCATATAAGATTATAGGGATTGATCCTGGGACTTCGGTGCTAGGATATGCAGTGATTGAAATTGTGAAGAAACAAATTACGCTACATAGTTTGGGGGTGGTACACTTGAGTAAGTATAAAGATCATTATGTAAAATTGCAGAAGATTCATGAGAAGGTGAGTTTTTTGATGGAAACTTACCAACCAATGGCGATGGCGATTGAGGCTCCTTTTTTTGGGAAGAATGTGCAGTCGATGTTGAAGTTGGGGCGTGCGCAGGGGGTGTGTATTGCGGCGGGTATGTTGCAGGGAGTGGTGGTAACCGAGTATTCTCCTCGTAAAATTAAACAGTCAATTTCGGGAAATGGAAATGCTTCTAAGGAGCAGTTGTCGGCTTTGCTTTTGAGAATGTTGAAATTGGATACGGCTCCTTCTTATTTGGATGCGACGGATGCTTTGGGGGTGGCAGTTTGTCATCATTTGCAGATGCAGTCGCCTTTGTATGGTTTGGAATCGAAGGGGCAGGTGAAACGGAAAAAGAAGGCAAGTTGGGGGAGTTTTGTGAAGGAGAATCCGAATCGGGTGAAGAAGTGATGGACGATTTACGATTGAACGGGTGACGATTGAACGATTTTTCAGCATGAAGGCTGCTTTTGGTCAAAAGTAAAGAGGAAAGAAAATTATTCGACAAAAAAATAACCACATAAGACAGATAAGAAACATAAGGAGTTCATGGATAAATATCAAATTGTTCTAATCGAAAGAGTAGCTTAGTCCACATAAGCGTCGCCAAAAACGACATCTAATATGGGCTTTGATCTT
>JAHDCM010000041.1 GCA_020629895.1 Bacteroidota bacterium | reverse complement strand
ACCCTTGCCTCCAAACTCGGCAAACGCCTATAAATAGCCTGCGCACGCAAACTATCGCGAAACGCAAAAGCAGGCGAACCCGTCAACATTTTACCCGGTTCCTTCACCGACTTCGAAACACCACTCTGTGCATTAATCTTTGTACCATCGGCAATTTTGATATGTCCAACAAACCCCGCTTGGCCACCAACAAAACAATGCTTCCCTAGTTGAGTACTACCCGAAATGCCTGCCTGAGCAGCAATAACCGTATGCGCGCCAATTTCTACATTATGAGCAATCTGTACCAAGTTGTCAATCTTTACTCCTTGTCGAATAATCGTTGAACCCATCGTACCACAATCAATCGTCGTATTCGCACCAATTTCTACATCATTTTCCAAAATCACATTGCCCAATTGTGGGATTTTCTGAAACTGCCCATTTTCTTTAGGAGCAAAGCCAAAACCATCACTCCCAATAACAGCCCCAGCATGAATAATACAATGCTTACCGATTTTAGTATCACTATAAATCTTCGCACCTGCATAGATAATACTACCTGCACCAATTTCTACCCGATCACCAATATATACCTGCGGATAAATCAATACATGATCCGACACCGATGAATGATGACCAATATATGCAAAAGCTCCCAAATATAAGGATTTTCCTAAAGAGACAGTAGCCTCTACACAACTGTTTGGATGAATCCCAGATGGAGCTTGCTGCTTTTGTTGATAAAATGCTTGTAATTGAGCAAATGCCAGGTAGGCATCTTTTACGCGTATAATGGTGGGTGTGATAGGAGCCTGAAGTACGATGTCTTCACTAATAACTAAAATAGATGCATGAGTAGTGTAAGCAAAAGGTAGGTACTTTTTATTGCTTACAAAACTAATGCATCCATCCGTAGCATTTTCTATACCTGTGAGTTGTTGTACATAAACCTGGGGGTTCCCCTCTATCTTACCAGCTAGTAATTGAGCCAGTTCCTGAGCTGAAAATTGCATAAGCGAAGATAAAAAAATAAGTTGGACCATAATGCGAGGCAGAAAACGTAGGCGATGCAGCGCATCAGCAAGGCTTTTCAACGCAGTAGTGCGAAGATAGTCAGAATTATGGTTGTAGTGATTTATTCTTCTTCGCTAAAAACAAAGGTACTAATTTTTATCCACTACTTATCAGCTAACTGCACATACTTTAGGGTCAGTAAGTTAAAGGCATTGACCCCTAAATGCTGCACATCTTTCTGCACAAAACGCAGTACCTCATCATAATATAAAGGAACCAGTGGAGCCTCTTCTATCAGAATTTGATCCATCTGTTGGTAAATGGCAAAACGGGCCGCATCGTCATTAGTAAGCAATGCCTTTTGATACAGTTGGTCGTACTCCGCATTATTAAATTGAGTATAGTTAGGGGGGGCAGGATTCCCACCATAAAATACAGTCAAGTAGGTTTCTGAATCAGGATAATCACCTATCCAAGAACCTCTAAAAAAATTGGATTCGCCTTTTGCTATTTTACTACGCAAAAAGGAAGGCGGATGTAATTCAAGCTTGACCTTAATACCAATTTCTGCCAATTGATTTTGAATATAAGTGCATAAATCCTTGTAAGAATCAACCGTTTCAAGGGTAATCTCTGGTAAGCCTTGCCCGTTTTCAAAGCCTGCCTCTTTCAATAGCTCGCGGGCTTTGGCAGGATTGTATGTATAACCCTGCACCTTCTGACTGTCGAAAGAGGGAAGCCCCTGTGGAACAAAGCCACTACTCGCAGGAATACCGATATTATTACGTAAAAAGCGCACCATTTTCTCACGGTCAAAACCATAATTAATCGCTTGGCGTACCTGCTTTTTTTGAAGTGCAGTAATATCGTTGTCCTTCATTAAAAAACCTAAGTATTCGGTATTCAAATAAGGAGAACGTAGGAGCTTGACCTTATCTTTCCATTCAACTTTCAATTTCCCCTCTGCACTTAATAAATCATCTTTGTAAGTTGCATCAATACCAGATAAAAAGTGCAAGTCTCCATCCTTAAACTTTAAAAAAGAATTACGTTTATTTTCAATGAAACTTACGCGAACCGCATCCAGATGGGGTAGGGGAGTACCATCAGTATCTTTCTCAAAATAATCGTCATTTTTGAGCATCACTAAGGCATCATTCTCCTTCCATAATTTTAGTTTAAATGGGCCAGTACCTACGGGATGTACTCGAAATTCTTTTCCGTGGTGTTCTACGACTTCTTTAGGAACAATAGAACAATATTGCATACTCAAAATACCCAACATCGGACGAAAAGGCTTTGCCAATCGCATCACAAAGGTATATTTATCTGTTGCTTCAAATGGCTTGTCCTTTGCTAGTCGCTCATTAAATAGCCAAGCTCCCGTAGAGGCAACCTTCGGGTCAATCAAACGGTTAAGACTGTATTCAACATCTTGTGCAGTTACTTTTCGACTCTCCTCATCCAATTGCTCATCTACATGAAATAGTATATCCTCTCGTAAGGTAAAGGTGTAGGTCAAGCCATCTTCGGAGATGTCCCAACTTTTGGCAATACAGGGGCGAATATTGAGATCATCATCCATTTGTACCAATCCATTAAATAGTTGGTTCGTAGCCCAAATATTGGCTTGATCTTTCGCAAAGGCGGGGTCTAATGAACTAATACCAGATGCCTGATTGTAGTAAAATACTTTGGCGTTTTCTTTGGCTTTCGCACTTGTTTTAGTGTCTGTTTGCTTATCAGTATTATTCGGCTCACTTTTACAAGCCGTAATAAGGAGGAGGGCAAAAAGGATAAAAGGAAGGTAGTTGCGCAAGATAAAGAGGTTTAAGAGGTTAAGAAAATGAGCTTATAAGGGAATATTTCCATGTTTTTTACGAGGCATTTGATCTACTTTATTTTGGAGCATCTGAAATCCTTTAATCAGTTTCTTGCGAGTATCAGCAGGGATAATCACCTCATCAATAAAGCCACGACGAGCTGCGCGGAAAGGATTCGCAAATTTTTCAGTGTATTCGTCCACCTTTTCTTGGAGTTTCGCCTCTGGATTATCGGCGGCAGCAATTTCACGCTTGAAAATGATTTCAGCCGCTCCTTTAGGCCCCATCACCGCAATTTCGGCAGATGGCCAAGCATAATTAAGATCGGAACCAATATGCTTTGAATTCATCACATCATAAGCACCGCCATAAGCTTTGCGAGTTATAACCGTAATACGAGGAACAGTCGCCTCACTGAAAGCGTAAAGCAATTTGGCTCCATTCGTAATAATAGCGTTCCATTCTTGGTCAGTGCCAGGCAAAAATCCTGGAACATCTACTAGGACAAGAAGTGGGATGTTGAAGGCATCACAGAAGCGGACAAATCGCGCGCCTTTTTTGGAGGCATCAATATTGAGGACGCCCGCAAGATAAGCGGGTTGATTGGCGACAATTCCAATAGATTGACCCGCAATACGTGCAAATCCGACTACAATATTTTCGGCATATTCTTTATGTACCTCCAAGAAACTATCCTCGTCAACAATACCAGCAATTACATCGCGCATATTATAGGGCTGGGTACTATTACTTGGTAGAATCTCATTGAGTTTAGGACGTGATTCATCTGCTTGTAATTGGTACGGATAGCGTGGCGCATCCTCTTCACAATTTTGAGGCATATAGCTCAATAATTGTTTGATATTATTAAGGCATTCTAGCTCATTGGTACAAGCAAAATGAGTAACGCCTGATTTGGCAGCATGTGCCTGCGCGCCTCCTAGTTCATCATGTGTTACATTTTCGTGTGTCACTGTTTTGACAACATTAGGCCCAGTCACATACATATAGGAGGTGTTTTCAACCATCAGGATAAAATCGGTAATGGCTGGTGAGTACACTGCGCCACCAGCACATGGCCCCATAATAGCCGAAATTTGTGGGATGAGTCCCGATGACTTGACATTGCGATAAAAAATATCGGCATAGCCCCCTAGCGACTTTACGCCTTCTTGGATGCGCGCACCCCCCGAATCGTTTAAGCCGATGACAGGCGCACCGTTTTTTGCCGCTAAATCCATGATTTTACAGATTTTTTCAGCGTGGGTTTCAGAGAGCGAGCCACCAAAAACGGTAAAGTCTTGCGAAAATACATAGACTAATCGCCCATTGATGGTGCCATAGCCAGTAATGACCCCATCGCCAAGATACACTTGTTCTTGCATTTCAAAATCATTACAACGATGGGTGACAAGCATGCCTATCTCTTCGAAGCTGCCCTCATCCATGAGGAGTTCGATACGCTCGCGGGCGGTGAGTTTTCCTTTTTGGTGCTGTCGGTCAATACGTGCTTGTCCTCCTCCTAGTTTAGAGGCTTCTATTTTATCTTGAAGGTGTTTGATTTTATCTTGCATAGGTAATAATGATTGAACGATTTACGATTAACGTTTGAACGATTAACGTTTCATCGTCTGACGTAAATCGTTCTATCGTTTCCGCGTGAGGGATAGTAGTGGTAGCTTGGCGAAGTAGAAAAGTAGAGAGGCTTGGACTAGCAGGGCTGACGAAGGAAGACACTGCTAGGACTTTAGCCGAACACTTTTTATACGAGACAACTACAAGCGGATAGCCCGACCTTTTCCTCCTTGTTGGTTCATGTATAGATGCATGAACCAACAAGGAGGAAAAGGACACGCCCTAATAAAAAACAAAAGTACGGATTTAGTATTGAATGGATAAAAAAAAGGCAAACAATCATAGATAGATTGTTTGCCTTCTCGTATAAGTAAACCAGAAAGGTTTACGGCATCAATGTATAGGGGCTGTTATTAGTTAACGTCCCACCATAATTTAGTTGTTAATTCATCGGCTGTACCAGATTGTAATAACATTTCTTCATTTGTAGAAACTTCTCCACTTGGGTAAAGTACTCTAGTAGGGATAGAAGTAATGATTGCAGCATCAGGAGCAGAAAGAGCAGGCTCATCTAAACGACGATGTTCTGCCCATGCTTCTGGACCATTCATATATAGTGCCAACCACTTTTGAAGGCCAATAACTGCTTTCCAGTTACCAGAATCGTAAGCATTAGCAGTAATATAAGCATCAATAGCTGCTTGATCAGAAATACCCCATTGGTTCATAGAAGCAGTAACACCAGCAGCATAAGCGGCAGCAGCATCACCAGAAAGAATTCCTCTTTCATAAGCTTCAGCTAAGAAAAATTGTACTTCAGCAACTGTCATGATTGCATGAGGCGCACTAGCTCCTCTCACTGCATCGGCAGGGCGAGAAGAGTTATCTTTTTGAAGTACTGCATTAACATCATCTAAACCATAGTCGATACCAACAAAATCTCCTGCAACATTAGGTGCTACGAAAGCAGCCAAACGAGGATCACCGAGATCGTTTAAGGTATTGATTAGACGCTTTGTGATACTGAAGTCATCACGTCCATTGATATTTACATCTTCCCAAAGTGGGTTTGAAATATCAGGATTAGAGCTATCAAATACAAATAATGCATCGCTGTCAAGGAATCCGTAACCATTGGCTTTTGCAGCATATTGAGAAGCTAAACCAGCATCTACATCTGATACACGCATTGCCATTTTCAAAAGGATAGAAGCTCCTAGCTTTTTCCAAGCAGCAGCATCTCCACCAAATACAAGGTCACCAGCAGCAAAACCATCAGACCCACTCATTGAAGCAAGTGCAGCATCTAACTCACCCATAATGCCTGTCCAAACAGTTTGTTGGCTATCGTAAACAGGGAATGAGAAGTCAGGATTGATCGCTTGCGAATAAGGAATATCTCCAAATGTTTCGGTCAAAGCTTGAATCGCTTGTACTCGTAAAATGTCAATGATTGCTAATTGATTCGCTTTTCTTTGTGCAGGGATAGTAGCATCCTCATTAATCAGTGATTTTGCTACTGCCAATTCATTCAATATAGATGCATAATAAGTCGTCCAAGAACCATTGAACTGCGTTGCATCTATTTCGTAACGTTGTTCTTGTGTATATTCGTTTTGTGCCCATTGTTGCACCATCAATAAGCCCCACTCACCGTTTTGAATACGAGAATGTAGCTGGTCATATAGCGCGTACGTTGCTTGCGTCAATAAGTTAGACGGAGGAACAGCGGTCGGCTCATTAGGATCAGTGTTAACGTCGTCGAAATCTTCACAAGAGAAGATGGTCAAAACTAAACTGAAAAGGAATAAGTATTTTAATTTATTGATCATGTTATTTCTATTTTATTAAGATAAAAGTTTACAAAAAATAAGTGTTAAGTTGTTAACAGAATAGAAGCAAATGGCTTCTATTCTGCGATAACTAGTGATTATAATTTAACTCTTAAATTAACACCAAATGATCTAGTAGAAGGTACTTGAGCATTCTCAAAACCTTGATCGTTACCAGCACCAGTAATACCTTGAGGATCAAGGTAAGGAAGATCAGAAGCTAATATCGCTAAGTTTCTACCAAACACACCTAAGTAAATATCAGAACCTAATCCTTTAAATAGGTTAGAAGGTAATTTATAGTCAAGTCTTACTTCTCTCAATTTCAAGAAACTCTTATCGTGTAAGTTATGAGCTGCAACAGAAGCAACTTGCCCCCAGTTTTGGTAGTATCCTTGAATGTCTGTAATAACGATGTCGTTTTCACTTCCATCTTCTTTGACACCAGGTAATACCATACCGTTTGCACGGATGTCAGACTCACCATTAAATTCAACCGTTTCAGGAGACATACCAGAGTATTTCGCCCATTGTAATGAAGTAGAGTGAATTTGTCCACCTTTTTGGAAATCTAATAAACCAGAAAGGCTTAAAGGTCCAAAGTTGAAAGACGTATTCAAACCACCAGTAAAGTCAGGAATAGAAGAACCTAAGAATACACGGCCACTAGTTGTTTTGTAAAGACCATCTTCACCAACTACGATACGGCCTTCGTTGCGTGTGATGTTACCTTCTGCATCTTCTTCATAATTTTCACGAACAAAATCAACACCATAGATTGCCATATAAGGATCACCTTCAGAAATACGGATATTAGCTGCCCATGTATTACCTCTTGAGATATTATCTACACCAGGAGCTAATTCAACAACTTCGTTTCTACCTCTAAAGATATTGAATCCAATATCCCAGCTAAATTTGCTAGTTTGAACAGGACGTGCGTTCATTGCAAACTCAATACCATTGTTCTTCATTTTACCCGCGTTTAAGAAACGAGAAGTATAACCAGTAGAAGCAGAAGTTGGTACAGAGAAGATTTGCTCAGTAGTAGTACGATCGAAGTAAGCAAGGTCAAAACCTAAACGGTTGTTGAAGAAACGTACATCTATTCCTACTTCAAATTCGTCTGTTAACTCAGGCTTTAATAAAGCATTATTTTGTGCGTTAGGCACTCCATAACGTGGATTAGAACCAAAGTTTGGCGTAAGTGGTGTATAAGTGTCATATAAGCTATAAGGACTAGCATCGTTACCTACACGTGCATAACTACCACGTAGTTTCAAGAAAGAAAGGAAAGAAAGGTTGTTCAATCCTCCTAACTCAGAAAGTACAATACTAGAAGATACAGATGGGTAGAAGTAAGAACGCTCTTCTGGAGGAAGTGTCGAAGACCAGTCATTTCTTAACGATACGTCTAAGTATAAGAAGTCTCTAAATCCTACAGAAGCAAAACCGAATACACTATTGATTGCCTTTCTAACTTCGTCAGTAGTTGTTTGAGAGCCACCTGTTGAGTTAGATAAGTTCCAAAAACCATCTAAGGCTAAAGGTCCAATTGTACTTGCATCTGTACTACGTCTGAACTGCTTCATGAAGTTGGTTCCTACGAATGTGTTTAAAGAGAAGTTATCTCCTAATCTTCTTTCGTAGTTTAAACGAGTCTCAATGTTGTTTTCTTGGAAACGGTTTTCTTTTTCAGCATAGTAAGAAGCTTCAACCGATTGTACAGGAATACCTTCACGACGGCTATACTGATAGAAGTCAGTACCAAAACGGCTATTCAAAGTAAGTCCCTCAGCAATTTTGATGTTCACACCAGCATTACCAAATAAACGGTTACGCGTATCTTCTTGTAAGAAGTTTTCACGTACCCAATGTGGGTTATCGAAGAAGTTAGGAGCATGATTAAATAAAATGATATCTCCATTCTCATCTACTGATTCTCCTACGGCATTCCAAGTGTATTGTCTGCCATCAATTAAGTTGGTCGCATTCTTCAAACGATCTACGTCCAATTGTGTTTGCCACCATTGGGTAAATCCTTGCATTGGGTTACCATTATTATAACCTGTAATGTTTCTGTTTTCAGCATCCGTTTTAATATAGTTACCACTAACATTTACAGATAACCAGTCATTGATATTATAACGGCTATTTAAGTTAATAGAGTTTCTATTCAAACGAGCATTAGGAGTAACACCATTTTGTGATAAGTTGGTATAACCCGCACGGAAAGATCCACGCTTGTCACTACCAGAAAGAGCGATACTGTTCGTCAAAGAACGACCAGTGTCGAAATAATCTTCATATCCAACATTTGGAGCAACCCAAGGTCTTGTTTCTTTGTAATTAGAAGCATCAGGATCCCAAGAATCCCAGTGTCTAACTTGTAAATTTGGATCGTATTTAGGTCCCCAAGAACCATCTTTTTTGTAAAGAGGAGCTAAGTAAGTCGTTCCATCTTGATTGAATTCATAAAACCCATGACTAGTTTCAGGGTTTGCCTGTCCACCACCATACACTTGTTGGTGAGGAATCAAGTTTATTACGTTATCAAAAGCAATAGATGAGTTCAACTCGATACCTAAACCTTTTTTAACACCAGAACCGTCTTTAGTAGTAATTAAGATCACACCGTTTGCACCACGTTGTCCGTAAAGAGCAGATGCAGATGCACCTTTCAATACAGTCATTTCCTTGATAGAGTTAGGATCAATATCTTGGATGGTGTTACCATAATCGTAGGCATCACTACCACCAAATCCTCTTGACTGGCTGTTATCAGCAAAGTTAGAGTTATCGAGTGGTACACCATCTACTACGAAAAGTGGCTGGTTGTTTCCTAAGAAAGAGTTGGCACCACGAATCGTGACCCGTGAAGAACCACCCAGAGAGGAGGCGGTACCTTGTACTTGCAGACCGGGTACCTTACCCGATAAGGCATTTACAATGTTTACCTCTTTTGAGTTTTCAAGTCCTTCACCCGAAACTTCCGTGACGGCATAACCCAATGATTTTTTTTCTCGCTCTATGCCCAGACCAGTAATAACTGCCTCGTCTAGCATAATCCCTTCTTCCATCACCAAGTCAACAATGTTAGAGCTTCCAAGTGTAATTTCTTGTGAATTGAATCCAGTAAAACTGTACACAATCACTTCTTCGCCAGCAGGTACATCTAATGCATATTTACCATCTACATCAGTAGTGGTACCAATAGATGTCCCTTTGACTAGTACGTTTGCGCCAACGATCGGTAGACCGTCTGAGCCTGTTAGTTGTCCCTCAATAGTTCGCTGTGCCATAACAGATGTTACTGCAAAGAAAACCACAAGGAGCGAAAGTACTAATTTCTTCATACTTATGATTTTTGGTTAAAAGAAATGGTTAATAATAAATAATATTGTAGATATATATTTTAGTATCGTTGTCGTATCAGTAAATAACTAGTTGTTTGTATAGAAGCCAATCTATTTAAAACCTCAAATGGTTTAACAAAAGCAGGAGTTCATCGAATTTAATAGCTAATATATTGGTTTTTTTCTTCCTAAAGCAATTTCTAGGAAATAAAACCACTTACAATATAGTTATACAGGAGGCTGTTGGAGCCTTAAAAGACAGAGGTAAGCATCTATTTTGAACTAGGCCCAATTTGCCTAATTAAAATAAGATGGACTAATGTTAAAAATGGTTGCATCGTATAAAAAAAGATATTACGAAAAATAAACTTCAAAAAGAAGTACTATCGCGCATTTATACAAATGACCAAGCACTAGCCATTGAAAATAATAAAATGATAAGGAGACTTGTACACTGTTATGAAATCATAATGTACAATCTGGTGGGTTGTGTCGTGTGTAAAAAAAAACTAAATCAGTTGTTGGTTTATTTTTAATTATCGAATAGAAAACTACTTGGTTGTGGATTGTCAAATGAATAGGGGTCGAGTATTATACCTTATAAAAGTAGTATCTATTTTTCAAATTAGGAAATTCTAATCCCGAAATTAATGAATTATTTACTAAGTGATAGTTTGGATTTGGATGTGTTAATATATTAAGAGGGGGGTCATGGAAAAAGGGTTGCATGAGGCGTTTATTTTTTTAAGATTATTCTTTATCTAAACATCTTAGGTATAACTGAATCGTATTTTCGATACCCAAATAAAGGGCATTCGAAATAAGCGCATGACCAATAGAGACTTCTTGCAAATCGGGAAGTTGTTCATTAAAAAAGCGCAAATTATCTAAATTGAGGTCATGACCAGCATTAATGCCCAAACCAATATTAGCTGCATGACGCGATGCAGCCGCATAAGGAGCCACCGCTTCTTGTGCTTGATGTGGAAACTGTTCAGCAAAAGGACCTGTATAAAACTCAATTCGATCCGTTCCAGTTTCTTTCGCTGCATCTAACAAGGTGTGGTTTGTTTCAATAAATAAAGATACCCGAATGCCTGCTTCCTGCAATTGAGCAATCACGTCTTTCAAAAATGACTGATGTGCAATGGTATCCCAACCTGCATTAGAGGTCAATACGCCTGGCGGGTCAGGTACAAGGGTACACTGTGCTGGTTTCACATCACATACAATGTCCAAAAACTTCTTCGACGGATAACCCTCCACATTAAATTCTGTTTGTAGAATAGGTTTCAAATCGTATAAATCTTGGTAGCGAATATGCCGCTCATCGGGGCGTGGATGTACCGTAATGCCCTCGGCTCCAAACCGTTCACAATCAAGGGCAAATTGTTGGAGGTTTGGCAAATTGCTACCTCGCGCATTACGAATTAATGCGACTTTATTAATGTTTACACTTAAACGCGTCTTTCGCATAAGGTTTTAATTATAATGTGTCAATTCTTAAGATGTTTTTGGGCGTGCCGTACATACAAAAAAATGCAATAACCATTTTAAAAAAATGATTACTGCATTTTTTGTACACACGTCGGGCTATCCACTTGTAGTTGTCTCATAGTTGCTAGTTCAGCATAATCCTAGCGGTGTCTTCCGCTGTCAGCCCCGCTAGTCTTTGCTTCACAAAGCATCTATTTCGGCAAGCTACCGCTACTATCCCTCACGCAAAATCAATGCATGAATAATCGAAGGATTGAATGAGCATTACTTTTATTCAATCCTTCATTCACTCAATCATTGGCTTAATATCTGTAATACTCAGGCTTAAATGGTCCTTCTGGTTTTACACCAATATAAGAGGCTTGATCTTCAGTCAATTCGTCTAGCTCCACACCAATTTTGGCAAGATGCAAACGAGCTACCTTTTCATCTAAATGCTTAGGTAACATGTACACCTTGTTCTCATAGTTTGCGCTATTGTGCCATAATTCGAGTTGCGCTAATACTTGGTTGGTAAATGAATTAGACATCACAAACGAAGGATGACCTGTTGCACAACCTAAATTAACCAAGCGACCTTCTGCCAATACAATCACATCTTTACCGTCGATCGTATATTTGTCTACTTGTGGTTTGATTTCTACTTTGGTAGCTCCATAGTTGTCATTCAACCAAGCCATGTCAATTTCATTATCGAAATGGCCGATATTACAAACAATCGCCTTGTCTTTCATCGCTCTAAAGTGTTGCTCCGAAACGATGTCTTTACAGCCTGTTGCTGTCACAACAATATCTGCTTCAGCGATAGCATTTACCATCTTCTTAACCGCAAAACCATCCATAGCGGCTTGTAAAGCACAAATAGGATCAATTTCGGTAACAATAACTCTAGCACCTGCCCCGCGTAAAGAAGCGACAGAACCTTTTCCTACATCACCATAACCTGCTACAACTGCCACTTTTCCTGCTAACATCAAGTCAGTCGCTCGACGAATCGCATCTACTAGTGACTCGCGACAACCATATTTGTTATCAAATTTTGACTTCGTAACTGAGTCATTGATATTGATAGCTGGCATTGGAAGAGTACCTTTAGCAACACGCTCGTATAAGCGATGTACACCTGTGGTTGTTTCTTCCGAAATGCCTTTTACACCAGGTACCATTTCAGGATATTGATCTAATACCATATTGGTAAGGTCTCCACCATCATCTAAGATCATGTTGAGTGGGCGATCTTCGCTACCAAAGAATAAAGTTTGTTCGATGCACCAGTCAAATTCTTCTTCGTTCATTCCTTTCCAAGCAAAAACAGGCACGCCTGCTGCGGCAACGGCAGCTGCGGCATGATCTTGGGTAGAAAAGATATTACAGGAAGACCAGCGAACTTCTGCACCTAGTTCGGTAAGGGTTTCGATTAGTACGGCTGTTTGAATGGTCATGTGTAAACAACCCGCAATGCGCGCACCCGCTAATGGTTTTTTATCTTTGTATTCTTCACGAATAGCCATTAATCCGGGCATTTCTGCTTCAGCTAATTCGATTTCTCTTCGTCCCCAAGCGGCTAGGGAAATGTCTTTTACTTTGTAAGGAAGACTTAAATTGACAGTTGAACTCATGGTGAGTTTTTTATTTTTGTGAGTAAAAAAGCTATAATTTACAATAGAAATGAAAAGTGCGATTATAAATTGGACTGCAAAGATACGATGTTCTGAGAAGAAATGAAAGACGATGGGGCGATTTACGATCAGCGATGAAATGTGTGACGTTACGTTCTGACGAGAGGCGTAAAATTTTGCGCATTGCACCACAACGTAACATCGCACGTAAATCGTGCATCGTTCAACCGTCTTTCGCGT
>JAHDCM010000040.1 GCA_020629895.1 Bacteroidota bacterium | reverse complement strand
GAATTGGACACATTGGTATGTTTTATCACAAAGGTAAGAAGTAAATACAATATTATTTGGTTATCCTCATAAATCAATCTTCATGAAAAAATATAGCTTGACTATTTTATTATGCTGTTTACTGTCCGTAGTTGGACAGGCACAAACAGTAAGTTGGAGTACTTTTGTAGACTCTATTAATAATTTTTCCTCTCCTCATCTGACCGATTTAACGGGTGATGGGGTATTGGATGTTGTAATTGGGGGGGGATTGGAAGACAATGCTCGCAATAATAGTGCCTCGGCATTTGATGGGGCAACAGGGGAGGTACTTTGGCATCGTTGGGCTAGGAATCAGATTTTTGGTAGTGCCATTTTTTTAGATATTACAAATGATGGAACAGATGACGTTTTTATAGGTGGACGTGGGGCTGTTTTTATGGCAATTGATGGTAAAACAGGTGAGCTTGTATGGGAGTTTTATCCAGCAGGAAATACGAATGACCCTGCGGAGGTAGGCTTATATAACTTTTATAATGCACAGTTCATTCCTGATCAGAATGGAGATGGAGTGCAAGATATTTTAGTAGGCAATGGAGGCGATAAGTTTGCTGGCCCATTAGATTTTGATCGCCCTCCTGGACATATTATGGTGATTAGTGCCGTAGATGGTATGCAATTGGCGAAGGCAAAAGTGCCTGATGAAAAAGAGGTGTATATGTCGGCATTGGTACATGATTTTGAAGGAGATGGTAGTTTGGAGGTGATTTATGGAACGGGTGGAGAGACGATTGGTGGCTCCTTGTGGCGCACGACTTTAGCAGATGTGATGCAAGAAGATATTAGTACCTCGATAGAGTTAGTGAATGGAGGGAATAAAGGAATTATAGGGGTGCCGACTTTGGCAGATGTGAACCAGGATGGTACAACAGACATTATTGCCCAGATGTATGGACGACGTATTGTGACAATAAATGGAGCGACGAATGGAATACTGTGGGATCATGAGATAGAGATGGGCGAAACCGTAACCTCACCCATTGTTGGGTTATTTAATGATGACTTTGTACCTGATGTATTTAGTATTTATGGCATTGGGCTAAGTCCTACATTTAGAGAGTTCAAAATGTTTATGTTCGATGGGATGACAGGAGAGATTTTGTATGAAGAAACAACACAGGATTATAGTTTAATTACCCCTCTGGCTTGTGATTATGATGGTGATGGAGTAGATGAGGTTATTTTTGCCCGTAGCAAAGCCTTTTCACAAGGGCCGCCTTTTCAACATTATATTCGTCTCCTAGATTTTAATGATAATAAGCAAACAGAATTAGTTAGCTATACCGATGGGGCCATTTTAGGGCCAACACCCTGGATAGGTGATATGGATGCAGATGGTATGTTGGAATTAGTGTACACTCATCACTCGGATGCAAGTAGCCCGAAGCCTTCTATGGGTATCAATGCTGTGCGAGTGGATTTACCAGCTGAAGTGCCACAAACAATCGCTTTTGGAGCATATATGGGAACGCACTTGGATGGGAAATATGATAATGCCTATTATAGCTGTCCCGATACGTTTACCCCTCTTTTTGACTACGATGGTCGGATGTGTAACGGACAAGGAAGCGCATCTTTAACCATGCTCAATGGGACGCCTCCCTATACGATTAGTCTAAATAACCGTACATTCGCTCCACAAAGTAGTAATACCTTTGAACGAAGTGATTTAACAGCAGGAAATTATTTGTTTAAAGTAGTGGATAAAGAGGGATGTGTCGCAGAAAAGAAAATAGCGATTCAAGCAAGTCCTACACCGCTAATAGCTACATTGGATGTTACCAATGAAGCGGGAGCAAGTACCAATGAAGCAGGAATAGAGGTAGTTGTATCAGGAGGTTTGGGAACTTATACCTATTTGTGGAGTACAGGGGCAACGAGTCCTTCCATTAGTGGGCTAGGAGTAGGGGAGTATAAGGTAACTATTACCGATCAAAATGGCTGTTCCATAGAAGAATCGCGGGCTATTTTTAGTACAGGAATAGAGGAGGTAGAACTACTTGAAATAATGACCTACCCGAATCCAACGAGTGATCGGTTTCAAATACGAACCAATGAGGTGGGAGTATTAGATGCGAAACTTTATGATGTGACAGGTAAATTGCAATGGCAAGGAAGCATACAAGATCAACACTGGATCAACTTATCTTTAAGTACAGGGATGTACTATCTACAATTAGAACAAGGAAATAAAAAGGCGACCACTAAAATAGTTGTACATTGATAAGGAATGATTAAAATATGGATTAGATGTTAGAAAAAAGAACCTTCAACAGTATCCACCTACTATTAGGGATGTCGATGATTGCGTATTTACTATTAGGATATGGGATAGCACGAAGTGAGTTTGGAATGTTACTAGGAGCTTTTGGCGTTCTTTTTTCGGCTTATGGCTTATTGTATCGCGAATTTAAAGCAGATCAAAAACAGCAGTACCTGATGCTTGGCATAGGTGCTGCTATTTTTTTTCGGTTTTGTTTATTGTTTCATTATCCCAACCTTTCCGACGATTTCTACCGCTTTGTATGGGATGGGCGTTTGCTTGTTAATGGTATAAGTCCCTTCGCTTATTTGCCCATTGACTTTTTCAATGGTAACTACACAGGGCCGCCCATTCTAGGCATTCACGAAGAATTACTCCAACAACTCAACTCGCCGAAATATTTTACCATCTACCCACCTGTCTGTCAATTTAGTTTCTACTTATCTAGCAGTTTATTTCCTGAAAGCCTATATGGAGCAACTGTGGTGATGAAAACAACGATATTTGCCCTTGAATGCGGAAGCCTCTACCTTATTTATCGCCTTCTACAAGCCTTCCGTTTACCTGTTTACTTACTTTTTTTATATGCCCTCAACCCGCTAGTAATTGTAGAGTTATGTGGTAATTTACACTTCGAAGCTGCCATGATTTTCTTTACCTTATGGAGCATTTGGTGGCTGTTGAAATGGGAGCAAAAAAAGGAAGAACATCGCTATCTATATGCTTCTGCTGTGGCAATGGGACTTGCTGTTTGTTCAAAGCTCATCCCACTCATTTTCTTACCCTTCCTAATTCTCCGAATAGGCATCATACGCAGCATCTCCTATTTTCTAGTACTTGGACTAACTTGCCTGATTTGTTTCTTACCCTTGTTCGATTATGAAATAATGATGCACCTACTAGCTAGTGTAGAACTCTATTTTCAAAAGTTTGAATTTAATGCTAGTATCTACTATATCTGTCGGCGTATTGGTTACTGGTATATTGGTTGGAATATGATTGAATATATTGGAAAACGCCTAGCTTTAGCCACCTTTATAGGAATCATGTTACTTGCAGGCATAGAATTTATACGTTACCATCTACAAGCACATAAAATATCTTTCAAACAACTACTAAGACAGCTTTTTACCAGTCTTTTATTTGCTTTACTAATATACTTCGCTCTAGCTACTATCGTGCATCCCTGGTATGTAACAAGCCTAGTCGCATTAGCAGTATTTACCCGTTTTCGCTTCCCCATTGTATGGTCAGCAGTTATCATTTTGAGTTACTACACCTATCTCACCACCGATTATATCGAAAGTATGTGGCTGGTAGTAGTAGAGTACGGCATCGTATATGGCTGTTTAATGGGAGAGTTGTTGTTAAGTAAGCGATTGGAGGTAAGTCAACACCATTAACCAACCCACTCCACACGCTCACTCATTGGTTTTCGTGGACTCGTAGGCCAAGGGGCATCTGTATAACCTACATAAAAGAACCCTAAACACTGATCTGCTGCTCCTAAACCTAACCAATCTTTCAATTCCTGTGTATAAGTAACCCCGCCACTTGTCCAATAGCCTGCTACACCATAAGCGGCAGCCGTTAAATGCATGTTTTGTACTGCACATGCAACCGCTTCAATATCTTCAACAACTGGAATACGGGTGCGTTCTATTCGTTTCATGCAAATAGCAATCACATAAGTTGCCTTTTCAGGGCGATTTAGTTGTTTTTCATATTTTCCTTGTTTAAAGGCTTCGATAGGGGTATGTGTTTTGTAATGATTCGCCTGAAATTCTGCTAACTTTTTCCGCCCTTCTCCTTTAAAGATCACAAAATGCCAGGGCTGATTTAGACCATGATTAGGAGCCCAGTTTGCATTTTCTAGCATTTCATCTAAAATAAAAGATGGTACTTCGCGCTTATTATTGTATTTTTCGGGCTTAATAGAGCGACGATTTCGAATGAGGTGGTTAATTTGTTGGACATCGTACTGAAGGATCGTTTTTTTATCTTCCATAAGTTATTGTGAATTGTTGTAAATGCAATTATCCGTTATTATTGTCAACTACAATGTAAAGTACTTCCTAGAGCAGGTCTTACTATCGGTAACACGCGCGGCCAAAGGATTACAAGTAGAAACCATTGTCGTAGATAACAATTCTGTCGATGATTCAGTTGATTTTATTCGAAAACATTTTCCAGAAGTCATTCTAATTGCCAATAAAGAAAATACAGGCTTTGCAGTAGCAAATAATCAGGGGATTCGCATCTCTAAAGGGAAATATGTGTTATTATTAAATCCAGATACCGTAGTAGGAGAAGATACCTTTCGAAGTGTTATCAAATTTATGGATGCAAATCCCAATGCAGGTGGCTTGGGTATTCGAATGATTGATGGAAAAGGCTTCTTTCTTCCTGAATCAAAACGCGGGCTACCTACTCCCTGGGTGTCTTTTTGTAAAATGACGGGCTTAGGAAGTCTATTCGCCAAGTCCAAGCTGTTCAATCATTATTATATGGGGCATCTATCCGCCGATGCCATTCAAGAAATAGAAGTACTAGCAGGAGCCTTCATGTGGATGCGTCGTGAAACACTCGAAAAAGTCGGTTATTTAGATGAAGCCTTTTTTATGTATGGTGAAGATATAGACCTTTCCTATCGGATCATTCAAGGCGGTTATAAAAATTATTATTTCCCCCACGATCCAATTATTCACTACAAAGGAGAAAGTACCAAAAAGGGGAGCCTAAACTATGTAAAGGTTTTTTATAATGCGATGATCATTTTTGCCCGTAAACACTTTTCTGGAAGTGGTGCGCAACTGTATATTCGAGTCATTCAATTAGCCATTTACCTACGAGCAGGTCTAGCACTCCTCAGTCGTTTTTTAAAACAAATGATCGCTCCATTACTGGATGCCTTTTTCATATATGGAGGCATGTACTTTATCAAAAATTTCTGGCAAAATAATATCAAAGCTGCCGAAGGAACAGGCTTAACTTATGGCCCCGAATACATGCTCTTCAACGTACCACTTTACATCAGTTTATGGCTCATTGCCATATTCCTAAGTGGAGGCTATGACAAACCATTTCGTCTATCAAGAGTTATACGCGGCTTAATTGTAGGAACCATTATCATCTCAGCAGTGTATGGGTTTTTACCCGAATCACTCCGTTTTTCGCGAGCCATGATTTTACTAGGAACCGCTTGGGCCGCTCTTGCCACAAGTGGCTGGCGATTAGCACAACACTTTTTAAAAAATCGTGATTTCCGCATCGAAGCAACAAGCTCAAAACGCGTACTTATTGTAGGGAGCCTCGACGAATGTCAACGGGTACAAGAAATCGTGTTTCGAGCGGGTATTGCCCTCGAAACCGTTGCTTGGGTCACACCACAACCAATCACAACAAAACCAAGCTACAATACCCCACACATCGGACACCTCGCAGAACTTCCTCAATTAATTGAGTATTTTGAAGTTGCGGAAATCATCTTTTGCGCGCAAGATATTTCCAACCAACAAATCATCCAATACCTCATTGAGCTAAAAGGAAAAGTTGATTTTAAAATTGTCCCCGAAGGTAGCCAAAGCATTATTGGGAGTAATTCTAAAAATACAGCAGGTGATTTATACGCCCTAGATACGCATTTTGACATCGCCTTACCGCGTCATCGTCGCAACAAAAAAGTATTTGATATAAGTTTTTGCCTCTTGCTGCTTTTAATCGCTCCAATACTCTGTTTGTTGGTCAAACATCCCATCGGCTTGCTTAAAAACATCGCCCTCGTGCTATTAGGAAAAAAGACATGGGCAGGATACCATCCTCTCGCAATACCTCCCCAACTCCCTCCCCTCAAAAAAGGTATTCTACATCCCCTTGATGTGCATCAACAACGCACAAGTAATACAGATACAATCAAACATACCAATCTTCTTTATGCTAAAGATTATACACTCGAAAAAGATACTCGCATCATTTGGAAGGCTTGGAGGTCTTTAGGACGTACTCTCAACTAAAAATTATCACCCAATCATCATTATCTGGGCGTGCCAGGTATAAAAAGTGCCATCTTTTACCACTTGCTCCCGCCAGCGCATTCGCTGCTGGTCACAAGTAGCAAAAGACGGCACTTTTTATACCTGTCGGGCTATCCGTTTGTAGTTGGCTTGTAGGAAGCATCTGCGGCTATATTACTAGCAGTGTCTTCCTTCGTCAGCCCTGCTAGTAAAAGCCTTACAATGCTCCTACTTCGCCAAGCTACCACTACTATCCCTCACGCAGTTCTATTGTCTAACATTCGCTTTTGCAATTCGGGTGTTGGCATCAAACAACTATCCTTTTTCCCAAACCAACGATAACGGTTACGAGCAATAAAACGATAAAATGGATTTCGAATAAAAGAGGGAAGGATTAAAAAAATAGATAATAAAGACCAAAAACCATCTAAGCGACGAGCTACCTTTAGAGCTGCGGTAGACTCGGTAAATACTTGTTCTTTTTCAACCAATACGAAAGAATCAAAATCGTGGGTAGGTAAATCGTGGTCTTTTAATAGGGCTTGCCCGTATGCAGATTGAAGGGAGGCAAATTTAAAATGAGCAGCCTTATCGTGAGCAATAATAAATTGAACACTTGAATGACAGAGATTACAAACTCCATCAAAAAGAATAATTGCAGTAGATGACATAATGGAATGGTTTATCGAAATAATTATCTAAACTACTACTATATCATGTAAACAAATGAAAAAGTTACTTCAAAAACTGTTTTAAAAACTTTTCTTGTAACCAATTCAAATCCGATTGTATCACCTTCTCAACAACCTGATCAGCGTGTTGTGAAAAATCATGTAGATCGGTGATAGTTTGATGCATCGCTGCCTCCTGTGAATTGTTCTGTGTCATTTCACCCTTCAATTCTTCCAAGACCCGCATAATCGGCTCCAATTCTTTTTTCTTACGTTGTATCAATATCAATTTAGACATCTTCCAGATGTCTTTCTCTGCAAAGAAATACTCTTTCCGATCTCCTGGCTTCAATTCCTTCATAATCAAACCCCAATCAATCAATGCCCGCAAATTCATATTCGCATTTCCACGAGAAATATTGAGTTGTTCCATTATTTCAGTGGCAGATAGGGCATCAGGAGAGACCAATAGTAAGGCATGTACTTGAGCCATTGTACGGTTTATGCCCCATTTGGTACCTAAAGTTCCCCAAGCTTGAATAAATTTTTCTTTTGCCTCGTCAAATTGCATATAAGTGGTTGTCATTGATTAGTTAGCAAATACAAAATAATGGAAATCGGAATTCAGAACCTTCAATAAAAAATGAAAGCTATGTGCCTACTAAGAGTTATTCCCCATTGTATTTAATACATTAAAGGTAAAATAAGTTTAGTTAGGATAAAAAAAACAGAATTAATTTAATGTAGTTATGAAATCTTCGTTCTTCAGAAAGGAAAAGTAAAAAAATATTATAAAGTGTAACAAATTTACAAGAACTGCCGTAAATACTAATACATCATTGATTTAGTTAGATTTAGTTATTTGTAAGAAGCTCTCTTTGTGAGAGCTTTTCTTTTTTTTACGACTCTTTCAAAAATAACATTCCTCCTGCATAATCAATAATTGCCGCATGTTGTTGCAATAAATCTGCTCCCATAATTCCATCAACAACTGTTGTCCCCTTCATGGCCTGATTTACCTGACTCAAATCTAATACCACCCACGAACTGTTTCGTATTTCAAACGTTCCTAATTTTAGTTGTTGCATGGCAACAGTCGTGATGCGATCCTGTTGAAGATTCAATAAACCTTTAGGTGTTAATTGCAAATCAACAGCTTGTAACTGCAAGGCATACGATTTTCCCTGATGAATACAACTATGGCTGGCTCCAGTATCTACCATCAAGTATAATAATTGATCTCCTACCAATGCCTCTATCAACAAATGTCTTATTTCTTTCCTTATAAAAGGAATCGCATAATATCCTTCCGATTGTAGAAAAGCAGGCAGTTTATAGGTATTTGAAGACATGATGTATTAACTTTATGCTAAATTAGGTAAAAATTGCCACTTCTAAATAGTATCTTGATTTCCCTTATGAAAACACATATCTCATATCTCTTTTTCTTTTGTGTAAGCTACTTGTTTTTTCAAACTAGCTCCTCCAATGCACAAGTTATTTTTCCTGAACCATTGAGTGAGCGCATTGCGAATTACGATATAGATGTCAAACTAAATGCAGCAACGAAAATACTGGATGGCAAGGAAATTTTATATTGGCGAAATACTTCCAATGATACGATTTATGACCTTCAGTTTCATCTTTACCTCAATGCCTTTAAAAATACCGAATCTACTTTTTTACAAAGTGGGCGAATCGGTACTAGAGGGGCTGACCTTTTTGGAGAGGGAGACGATATATGGGGGTGGACAGAGGTGACTTCTATGAAAATGGGGAATGATATTGATCTTACCCCACAAATCGAATTTTACCAACCAGACGACGACAATGATAAAGATCAAACAGTAATTCGAGTTCCACTAGTAGATAGTCTTGCCATTATGCCAGGTGATACCATTCAATTAGAAATAGATTTTCAAGCGAAATTGCCTCAAATCATGGCTCGAACAGGTTTTAGTCGCGATTACTTTTTCGTAGCTCAATGGTTTCCCAAAATTGGGGTCTATGAAGCTCCTGGCCAACGATATGCTACGGAAGGACAATGGAATTGCCATCAATTTCATGGTAATACCGAATTTTTTGCCGACTTCGGTGTCTATAATGTACGCATGACCGTTCCTGAAAACATGATCGTTGGGGCAACAGGGGTATTACAAGAAGAGAAAGAAAATGCAGATAGTACGAAAACGTATTATTATCGTGCCGAAGATGTCATTGACTTCGCTTGGACTGCCTCTCCTAACTTTCTCGAATTTACTGACGAATGGGAACATGTAAAAGTACGACTGCTCATTCATCCTGAACATGAAAATATGGCTCCTCGCTACTTAGAATCAGCCATCAAAACCATCGAATATTTTGATAAACATGTAGGTAAATATCCCTATCCTAATTTGACTATTATTGACCCGCCATCTTTTGGGGCAGCATCTGGCGGGATGGAATATCCAACCTTTATTACAGGTATTTCCTTTTCCTTTCTGCCCGAAGGAGTACGTTCGGTAGAAGGAGTGACCGCCCATGAATTTGCCCACCAATATTTTATGCAACTGATTGCTTCTAATGAATTTGAAGAAGCTTGGCTTGATGAGGGCTTTACCACTTACATGGAAAATCGTGCTTTAGATGCTACCTATGGGAAGAAAAATGCAGAAATTGATTTTATGGGCATTCAAATGGGAAATCGTGAAAGTCGCCGCGCTGGATATGTAGGAATGGAAAACCCAAAAATTGCTGAAAACTTTCGACCAGGCTGGGAGTTTAAACATGGAGGCTATGGAACCATTACCTATAATAAAACCGCTACTTGGCTTTCTACACTCGAAGGAATAGTAGGGCTAGAAACAATGGATCAAATCATGCAAACTTATTTTGAACGCTGGAAGTTCAAACATCCATGTGCGCGTGATTTTATTGAGATTGTAAACGAAGTAACAGGAGAGGACATGCAATGGTTTTTTGATCAAGTACTATACAGTGCAGAGATTTGTGATTATAAAATACACCGTGTTTACAATGGTAAAGTAGAAAAAGAAGCAGGTATTTTTGGACTTGGAGAAGAAAGGGAACTGATTGTGGAAGACGAAGAGGAAGAGGACAACAGTAACGAGGAAAACAAAAAATATGAGTCAAAGGTAATTATTCATCGTATTGGAGAGGTGAAAATGCCTATGGAAATACTGGTACATTTTGAAGACGGAGAAGAGGTACTTGAAAAATGGGATGGACAAGCGCGAACCTATGAATTGAAATATGAACGTCCTGAGAAAATAAAGTGGGCGCAGATTGATCCCGAATATAAAATTTATATGGATGTCAATTTCAACAATAACAGTTATACCACCGAACCTGATGCTGCTCCAGCTTATAAATATACTAGTCGCTTTGTATTTTGGGTGCAACAACTAATGCAGACCATTGCATCACTTGTATAACCAATTTCGCACTCCTAAAACTTGCACACAATCATGATCCGAGCATTTTTTCAAAGCATACAAAAAACCCTATTCGTATTTCCATTGATTTTGCTAGTCTATCTAGTCAATCTAGGGTTAGGTCTTTTACTAGCTCTTCCTTACTTCAAAGTTTTTCGAGGAGGTATCGGAAACTCAATGGAGCCATCCAAGCTATTAGCGGGCTACGATCATACCGTTTATCGAGACCTGATGGAGCAAATCGAAGGCTCTATTGCAGTAGTAGATGGACAAACACCCTGGATGATCCTTATTTTTGTACTATTAAGTATTTTCTTTAATGGAGGAATTATTGGTGCGATGGCTGCCTCCCAAGACATTAGCCGCAAAAGCTTCTGGACAAATTGCAGACATTACTTTGGTCGCTTCTTTCGCCTAAGTATTATTAGCATAATTGCCTATGGCATTTTGGCCGTTATTATTGCTTTGCCATTAGCAGCCTACTTCAAAGGCATTAGTAGTTCTTTTACTTCTGAACAAGCATTTGTGATTCCAGCCATAATAGGAGCAGGAATTTTCTTATTTTTGTTCTCCTTTTTATCCATGAGTAACGATTATGCAAAAGTGAAAATCGTTGCAGAAAATAGCCGTTCTGCATTACGTATGTTTTTCAGTGGACTTAAGTTTTCATTTCGGCACTTTTTTAGTGCTTATATATTTTATGTCTTACTTGCAATGATCCTACTAGTAGGAGGGTTTACATACTGGAAACTAAGCGGAGTAGTTGGTACTTCTTCCATGTTTACCATCATCCTCTTATTTATCATTCAACAAATACTGGTCTTTATCCGAACAAGCATCCGTATTTGGCATCTAGCCTATGCAAGTTCTTTATACCAAAATCTCCAACGAGGAGGTAGGTGGTAACCTAAATACGAATAACTATGAGTAAACGAGTAGTCAGTTTACTAGCT
Organism: Bacteroidota bacterium; assembly: GCA_020629895.1. Classification (GTDB taxonomy): domain Bacteria; phylum Bacteroidota; class Bacteroidia; order Chitinophagales; family UBA2359; genus JAHDHP01. The sequence goes on along the minus strand of JAHDCM010000040.1, from coordinate 1,612 downwards.
TTAGCAGCCCCTGTGGCCGCTTATGGAATCAACAAAGTAAAACCCGACTTACTGGGCATCCCACCCGAAAAATTATACGAGAAATACGTGAACAGTGAATCTCGTTTCACCAATATGAACGGACTTAAAGTGCATTATCGTGACGAAGGCGATGGCTTTCCAATTTTGCTATTACATGGTTTAGGTTCCTCGCTTCATACTTGGGATGAATGGGCCAATCGTCTCAAGCAACATTACCGAGTTATTCGACTCGACCTGCCAGGTTTTGGGCTTACAGGCCCTAATAAGGAACATGCCTACACACAAGCCGATCAAGTCGCTTTCCTAGAACGCTTCTTAGATCGAATTGGGGTGCAAAAATGCCATATTGCTGGCAATTCAATGGGTGGATGGATTAGCTGGTGGTTTGCCTATAATCATCCTCATCGGGTAGAACGCCTAGCATTACTCAATGCCCTCGTTTATCCGATGCAAAATATTACTTCTTTAGGTATTCGATTAGCCCGAATGCCCATTATGAAACAGTTTGCGAAATACATGACCCCGCGTTCTATTGTAGTACAAAGTGTCAAGCAAGTATATCGCAACAAAAGTCTTATTACTCCCGAACTCATCCAACGTTATTATGATATGCTACTTCGCAAAGGAAACCGCCATGCGTTTGTAGCCTGTTGTAACGGCATTTACTGGAAAAATACACCACGTATCAAAAATCTACAAACGCCCACACTCGTTATGTGGGGTTCAAAAGATTTATGGATTCCTGTTGAACATGCCTATCGTCTTAAAGAAGACATTCCTAATGCCAAACTCGTTGTTTATAACGGTGTTGGTCACGTTCCTATGGAAGAAGTCCCTGCACGTTCCGCCCAAGATTTCCGATCGTTTATTGAACAATAAATTTAATGCATTTCATTAATGAAGTACCTTCTTTTTTGCTTACTATGTATAGTAAGTACTAGCACGCTGTATGCCCAAGATAGCACGGCTACACGTACTACTCCTACCGAAACCCTTCGTAAAATATCATTCCGCTCTATACAAGGAGATACGATTGATTTTGCGATCTATATGGATAATGAAAAATTGACACTCATTAAAGTTTTTTCAGCTTGGGAAGCGAAATACTGTCACACTTGCGATCATAATCTCGATTTTGCTGCTACTTTGCACGATCAATGGAAGAAGGAAGAAAAAGCTGCCGAGGCTCTTTTTATTAGTATAGACAATCTAGCTACAACCCAAGATTATACGAGTAAAAAAACGAAATGGCAGGTGCCGATTTTATTAGATAAACCCAAACAATTATTAAAAGCTATCAGTATCGAAAAAGATGCGGCCGAACTGATCTTTGATGCCAAAGGAGAACTAATTTACAATAGTGAAGATAGTTCCCTCAATTTTTATGAGTTTTTACAAGAATATTGGAAAGAAGAAAAAGAGTAGGGCGTGTCCCCATTTTTTTCGTTTTTGTCCGTTCCTGCGAGAACGCAGAAACAGACAAAAACGAAAAATGGGGTCGGGCTATCCGCTTGTAGTTGCCTCATAGCCTCCTATTCGCCTATATTTGCTGGCAGTGTCTTCCTTCGTCAGCCCTGCCAGCAAAAGGCTC
>JAHDCM010000039.1 GCA_020629895.1 Bacteroidota bacterium | reverse complement strand
CCATCACTCAATCATCCTATCACCCAAGTATGCCATCACTCAATCACCCAAGTATGCCATCACTCAATCACCCAAGTATGCCATCACTCAATCACTCAATCACCCTATCACCCAATCATCAATAACACTAGGCGTGTCCTTTTTTCGCCTTTTTTGCCCGTTTTTATGTATGAACTTCAGGCAAAAAAGGCGAAAAAAGGTCGGGCTATCCGTTTGTAGTTGGCTCACACCAACCTATTCAGTATAGTCCTAGCAGTGTCTTCCTTCGTCAGCCCTGCTAGTCCTTACTTCATAAGGTAGCTGCTTCACCAAGCTACCACTACTATCCCTCACGCGGTAGACATTTGAACGATTCACAATTTACGTGCGACGAGAGTGGTTTTGCCACTCATTATACATCGTAAATACTGTAATGAATCAATTTTACAAAGGTATAAAACGATCCTACGACAATTGCCACCAGCCTTTATGCACTACTTCTTTTCCTCATCTTCCTCAGTAGCCTCTCTTTGTACTTCCAATGGTTCCTCTTGAGGCAACATCTTGAAATCCTTGAAGTTCATAAGCATATTATAATGTCCCTTGTACGGATTTTCCTGAATAGTGAAACAAGCATTAAAAGGCTGTCCATCTATGATCTCAATGAGACGATCGCCCATATTATAGCCAATACCACGAATAGACTTGGTGTCGCCATTCTGACGCGCACAAATTCGCAAGTGATTATTGCCTACAACCGATGACCAGCCTGTATTGACCAGTTCGGTACTCAAAAACAAAGGCTTTGTATTATGAGGGCCAAATGGTGCAAAACGTCGTAAAGTACGGAAGAAGTCTTTATTGAGATTGTTAATCTTTAACTCCGAATCAATGGTCAATTCAGGAACCAATAAAGCTTCATCCAAACGTTGTTCTACTACCTTTTCAAATTTTTCGATAAAGGCAGGTACATTTTCTCTACGAACACTCAATCCCGCAGCATATTTATGCCCTCCAAATTGATCCAATAGTTCCGAGCATTCTTTAATGGCATTGTAAATATCAAATCCTTGAATGGAGCGTGCAGAGCCAGCTACAAGATCATCATTTTCACCCGAAGTCATAACAATGGTAGGTCGATAAAATTGTTCTAGTAGGCGAGAGGCAACAATACCAATGACACCTTTATGCCAGTCAGGTTCATATAAGGCAATACTTTTCTTGCGATCAAAGTTTTCAATATTTCGGACAATTCGAAAAGCTTTATCGGTTATATCCGAATCAATCAATCGGCGTGCTGTATTCTTTTCTTGCAATACATTCGCTTTATCTTTAGCGATCATTCCCTCAGTAGAAATCAGTAACCTAACGGCATGTTTCGCATCGTCCATACGTCCCGCTGCATTAATACGAGGAGCAATAATGAAAATAATATCTGATATGGAAAGCCGTTTATTTCGAGCACTCATTTCGATTAGTGAGCGCAATCCAGGGCGCGGACTACGATTCAGGCGTTTTAATCCATAATACGCCAGTACTCGATTTTCATCAACGATTGGTACAATATCAGCAGCAATGCTGACAACAACAAGGTCTAATAATGATTTGACTTTAGTGGTAGGGATGCCTTTGGTGGAAGCAAAAGCCTGGACTAACTTAAAACCAATTCCACAAGCACTCAACTCCTTAAATGGATAAGGACAGTCTGGACGTTTCGGGTCTAATACCGCATAAGCGTCAGGTATAACTTCTCCTGGTCGATGATGATCACAAATAATAAAGTCAACGCCTAGTTCTTTCGCATAAGCTACTTTTTCTACAGCTTTAATTCCACAATCAAGGGCAATAATGAGGTCAAACCCATTTTCTTTAGCCCATTCTATTCCCTTCTCTGAAATACCATAGCCTTCCTCATAACGATCAGGAATATAGTAATCCAAATAGAAATAAAAATCATTAAAAAAGCTGTAAACCAATGCTACAGAAGTAGTACCGTCTACATCATAGTCACCATAAATCAGAATTTTTTCCTTCCGCCGAATAGCATTATCAATTCGTTCAACCGCTTTGTCCATGTCTTTCATGATAAATGGATCATAAAGATCACGTTCAAAGGAAGGTCGAAAAAATTTCTTTGCCTGTTCAGGGTCAGTGATACCGCGTTGTACGAGTAGCCTGCATAAGGTTCTGTTAATTTCCAGGTTTTTGTGCAATTCGTCCACTTTTTGTTCGTCTACCTCGACAAAAACCCATTTCTTATTCATTATGTTAATATATTGATTCCATGCGCTATAGTAGCTCAATACCTCCACCAATGCCATACTTCAATAATCTGTAGGTAGAGCCAACCTTGTATCATTACTTTATATACCAAGTAATGATTTAATAAGCAGTATTATATAAATACCATATACAGATAAAAAATGTTCAAAAACAATATGTTATCAAAATCATGTTTTACCCAAAAGATAAAGGCACATTTCGCCTAAGATAATAAAAAAAGAGCAAAATCGGATGAAATGTGAATAGTAATAAACGTTTTTATAACCTATAATTGTTATAAAATTACTGCAAGAATTGATAGATAATTGTGCTAACTGACAAAATGCGCTTGAATAGCCGTACTTTTGTGAAAAAAAAGCAGATAAAATATGAGTTCTATGCCATTTCGGCATAAAAAAGATTGCGGAACAATCTTTGACATTACAGGAACGTACAAATAATAAATTGTATTTTTGCTCTTTAATTTATAGAGAGGGGTATTTTGTAACTAAATATAATCCCATTACCACTCTTTACTAAACTCTTGTTTAGATAAAGTAAATAATTACACCAATGAAATTTATACAAAAAATAATAGAAGCAATCTTTGGTAAAAAGTCGGATAAAGATATAAAAGCAGTGCGCCCACTCATTGAAATGACCAAGGCAGAGTATGAAAAGCTGACCAATCTAACTAATGATCAACTTCGTGGGAAATCAGTAGAGTTTAAAGACCGTATCGCAGCTTTTCTAAAAGAAATTAATGATGATATCGATAGTATCAAAAAAGAAATTAAAGATACACCCGATATGCATCCAGAAGATAAAGAAGAATTGTATAAGGAGATTGATAAACTAGAAAAGGAAAGAGATAAAGAGCTAGAGGTTATTCTTCTCGAATTATTACCCGAAGCATTTGCTGTTGTAAAAGAAACAGCACGTCGTTTTAAAGATAATGATGAGATCGTATCTACTGCCACACAACTCGACCGAGATTTAGCAGTAGATTTGCCACACATGGAAATTAGAGGAGACGAAGTAGCCTATAAAACAACTTGGATGGCCGCAGGTGGGGAAATTAAGTGGAATATGGTACATTACGATGTACAGCTAATTGGAGGAGTGGTGCTACATAAAGGAAATGCCGCAGAAATGGCAACAGGGGAAGGTAAAACGCTTGTGGCTACCTTACCAGCTTATCTAAATGGTTTAAGCGGATTAGGAGTACATGTCGTTACAGTAAACAACTATCTCGCATTACGTGACTCCGAATGGATGGCTCCGATTTTTAATTTTCTAGGACTTACCGTTGATTGTATAGATAAATACCGCCCTAATTCACCTGAAAGACGAAAAGCTTATCAACAAGATATTGTCTATGGTACCAACAATGAATTTGGATTTGATTACCTACGAGATAATATGGTGCGTAATCCCGATGAATTAGTACAGCAGAAATTACACTTCGCTATGATTGATGAGGTGGATTCTGTATTGATTGATGATGCACGTACTCCACTGATTATCTCTGGGCCTATTGAAAAAGGTGATGAACATCAATACGACTTTCTTAAACCGCGTATTGAAAAACTATACAATGCCCAAAAGAAGCTAGTACGAGAATTACTGGTTGATGCAAAAAGTAAAATCAAAGAAGGTAATGATGGAGAGGAAGATGGTGGATTAGATTTATTTAGAGCATTTAGAGGCTTACCAAGAAGTAAGCCACTAATTAAATACCTAAGTGAGCCAGGTATCAAAAATAAACTGCTTGCCACAGAAAATTTCTACCTACAAGAACAAGGAAAAAGAATGCCCATAGTAGATGATGAATTATATTTCATTATCGAAGAAAAACAAAATGTTGTGCAACTTACCGACAAAGGTGTTGAGTTGATTACCACAGATGATGAAGATACAAACCTTTTTGTGATGCCTGATATAGGTAGTGAAGTAGCAGATTTAGAAAAGTCTGAATTAAGCGAGGAGGAAAAACAAAAAAAGAAGGATGTCTTATTGCAAGAATTTGCCATCAAATCAGAGCGTCTTCACTCTGTACAACAACTACTAAAAGCATATACGCTTTTCGAAAAAGATACCGAATATGTGGTAATGGATGGGCAAGTCAAAATCGTAGATGAAGGAACAGGACGTATCATGGAAGGCCGTCGTTATTCAGATGGATTGCACCAAGCAATAGAAGCCAAAGAAAGTGTAAAGGTAGAAGGTGCAACACAAACCTTCGCTACTATTACGCTTCAAAACTTCTTCCGTATGTATCACAAGCTTTCTGGTATGACGGGTACAGCCGAAACAGAAGCAGGTGAATTTTGGGACATCTATGACCTTGATGTGATTGTTATTCCTACCAACCGACCCATTGTCAGAGATGACCGAGAAGATTTAGTGTACCGTACCGTTCGAGAAAAGTATAATGCCGTCATTGATGAAGTAGTAAAACTTTCTAATGCAGGACGACCAGTATTGGTTGGTACCACTTCAGTAGAAATCTCCGAAAAGCTAAGTCGATTACTCCAAATGAAGGGCATTAAACATAATGTGCTTAATGCGAAAAATCACTCCCGAGAAGCCGAAATTGTGGCAGAAGCAGGAAATCCAGGAGCTGTTACTATCGCTACCAATATGGCAGGTCGTGGTACTGATATTAAACTGTCAGATCAGGTAAAAGAAGCAGGGGGACTTGCGATTATTGGTACTGAACGACACGATTCTCGTCGAGTAGATAGACAGTTACGAGGGCGTTCAGGTCGTCAAGGAGACCCTGGTAGCTCACAATTTTATGTCTCACTCGAAGATAATCTTATGCGACTCTTCGGTTCCGAGCGTATCGTAAAAATTATGGATCGTATCGGGTATGAAGATGGAGAGGTTATCCAACATAAGATGATCACAAGGTCTATCGAGAATGCCCAAGAAAAAGTCGAAGAAAATAACTTCGGTATGAGAAAACGATTACTTGACTACGATGAAGTCATGAATGCCCAGCGAACTGTCGTTTATGCTCGTAGAAAACATGCGCTTTTTGGTGAACGTTTAACGGTTGATCTACACAATAGCTTCCAAGATTTAGCTTTTGATCTGGTAGAACAACATAAAAATAGTGCAGAAAATGATGCGGATTCTTTCGAAGAATTTAAATTAGACGTAATTCGCTATTTCTCAGTGGATACAGAAATATCAGAAAATGAGTTTTTTGATAAGAAAATAGACACACTCGCAATAAAACTACATGAGGAGGTCTCTAATTATTACAAACGTAAAAGTGATACTGTTTGTGATACGGCTTATAGTGTTATCAAACAACTATATGAAGATAAAGGCAATTCCTTCGAGCGAGTGATTATACCCTTTGTAAGTGGTCGAGCTGAAGTAAGAGTAGTGGCGAATTTAGAAGAAGCTTATAATACCAAATGTCGTTCTTTGGTTAAAGAACTAGAAAAAATAGTAGCACTTAGTTTCTTAGACGATGCTTGGAAAGAACATCTCCGTCAAATGGATGACCTTAAACAAGCTGTTCAAAATGCGACCTATGAACAAAAAGATCCATTATTGATCTATAAAGGAGAGGCTTTTAATCTGTTTAAGGAAATGGTGATGGAAATGAATAGAGAGGTAACCGCTTTCTTATTTCGTGCATCGCTTCCCGTCCAAGATTCTGAGGAGGTGAAAGAAGCCCGCCAACGTCGCCGAACAGATATGAGCCAAATGCAACAAAATCGCTCAGAAGGTAGTGAAGAACAGCAAAAACTGAGTGCTAATAGAGGAGAAAGTGCTAAACCCAAAACGGTGCGACGAAGTATGCCTAAAGTAGGACGAAATGACCCTTGTCCTTGTGGTAGTGGTAGAAAATATAAACAGTGTCACGGCAAACGTCAACAACCAGTTTAGGCATCCCTCCCCAACAAAAATGATTCCGCAACTTAACTCTTGCGGAATTGTTTGTTTTATGAATGAGCGTTTTTCAAGTTTGACAGCCCCCTCAATCACCCTGTACGAGTTTGTTTTAAATCTTAAATAACTATGTAATCATGAAAAGAGTTATTTTATTTATCTGTTGCTTTTTATTATTAGGAAGTATATACGCACAAGAGGAAATAGAAAAATCAAGTGAGGAAATACTAAGTAATCCAGCAGTATCGGATAAAGAAGGTGCAGCAGTAGATATCGGGCAAGAACTTGATGAAAACCTGCAACAACAGCCATTTAGGAATATACGTATCAATGCTGACCCACGCATTGATCAACTGGTGCAAGCACATGTGCGTAGTGCTGGTAAAAACAAAATTAATGGCTTTCGAATTCAAGTAATACAGGATACTGATAGAGGTGATGTGCGCCAAGAAAAACAACGTTTTATAAATGCTTTTCCGCAGTTAAAATTATATGAAACTTATGAGCCACCCTTCTATAAACTTCGGGCAGGCAACTTCACCGACCGCTTTAAAGCATATTATTATTATCAGCGTATCAAACCCAATTTTACGCGTGCATTTATTGTAAAAGATCAAGTGAAAAAATAGTATTGTAAAAATGATTGACAAAATAAAACAACTCGCCGAACAACTTCACCCAGAAGTAATCGCCATTCGTAGACATTTGCATACTCATCCAGAATTGTCATTCAATGAGTATGAAACCTCTGCCTTTGTCCAGAAAAAACTAACCGAATATGGTATCCCTTTCCAAAATGGAGTAGCAGATACAGGAGTTGTAGGTTTTATCAAAGGTAAAAACCCTGATAGTCGGTCTATTGCTTTACGAGCCGATATGGATGCCTTGCCGATCTTAGAGGAAAACGACGTACCTTATAAATCACAAAATGAAGGGGTGATGCACGCCTGCGGACATGATGCGCATACGGCAAGTTTATTAGGGGCAGCTAATATTTTACATCAAGTAAGAGAAGACCTTGAAGGGACAATCAAACTGATTTTTCAACCAGGAGAAGAGCGACATCCAGGTGGAGCTTCTATTATGATCAAAGAAGGAGTACTAGAAAATCCAACACCTGCTAGTATTATTGGACAGCATGTACATCCACTCATACCCGCAGGTACAGTAGGTTTTAGAGGTGGTTTGATGATGGCCTCTTGTGATGAAATTTATATTAATATTTATGGAAAAGGCGGACACGGTGCAGTACCTCAAAATTGTATTGACCCCATTCTGATCAGCGCACAAGTACTGGTCAGTTTACAGCAAATCGTAAGCCGCTTTATCGACCCTACGGTACCAGCAGTACTCACCTTTGGAAAGATCAACTCTATTGGTGGCGCACCCAATGTTATTCCCAATAAAGTGGAAATTCAAGGTACTTTCCGTATGATGAACGAAGAATGGCGATTTAAAACACATGAACGTATTCGCCAGATTGTTAATAATGTGGCAGAAAGCATGGGAGGAAGTGCGGAGGTTAAAATTTTAGTAGGCTATCCTTTTCTAATTAATGATGAGCCACTTACCCAGCGTTGCCGAACAGGCGCAGAAGAGTATTTAGGAAAAGAAAATGTACTAGATTTACCAATGCGAATGACCGCTGAAGATTTTGCTTATTTTTCACAAAAAGCACGCGGTTGCTTCTACCGATTAGGAGTTGCTAACGAAGCAAGAGGTATTACCTCATCTGTACATACACCCACTTTCGATATTGAAGAGGAGTCGCTCAAAATTGGAGCAGGACTCATGGCTTGGCTTGCCATCAAAGAGCTAGAAAGCAACTAAAAAAAATGGGATTGTAAAAAGTAGTTAGCTTTTTACAATCCCTCAATCCTTCAATCCCTCAATCAGCCTCCACCACTACCGCCTCGTATATATCTCGAACTGGTCACACCATTAATGACCCGATTCCACTGAAAAGCAGGACCAATATCCCACTTACCTGTTTTTCGATAATTCAAATGTGAGTTAATTCCTTTAAACATAGCTGTTTCGTAATTTGCATTATAACGCTTTCGTTCTGGTAAAAACTTACGCGGAATATTATATTTAGTGGTTAAATAACGCAATAACACAATTAGACTTTCATACTGTGCATCTGTGTAGGTAGCGAAATACTGGTAGCCATTATGTGGGGTAGGTAATTTCGTATATTTATGCGTCTCATTAATGGTGCAATACACATCTGGACGACTTGGTTTAGAATATACCGTCAACAAATTATTGCCATCTCGAATTAATGGGCCATAGTTTGACAATTCAATACCAATGCTTTCTTTACTCGATTGGTCATTACCTCCAACAGCACCAGTTCCCAAATGATAAGACCAGTAACCCGACCCAAATAACTGGTAGATAGTCCCATCTCTTGCAATGACAAAAGGTACTGACAAACGCCATTTAGCATAGCCATCTTTTTGTTTAGTTAACACATTTATATCACTCTTAATGTTTCCTGCTGTAAAGTGAAGTACAATTCGTTTTTTAGAAACACGCTCTCGCTCATAATAGCCTCTATAACCATTAGCAGGTACACAAGTTACCGCATTTAAGGTAAGACCACGCTCACCAGGTACAGGCAAAGAAAAGGGATCAAGTGTAAAAAGACGGCCAGCAGTTTTATGACTACCATATCTAAAATCCCACTCAATAGAAGGTAATAAATCACTCTTATTCTGTACGGTAGGCGTACTAGGTGGAAGCGGTTGTGGTGGTGTATAAGGTGGTGGTGACGGTGGTGTATAAGGCGGTGGTGTAGTAGGTGGTGGTGATGTAGGCGGTTTCGTTGTAGGCGGTTTCGTCGGAGGTGGTGTTGTAGGAGTACCACTATTGCCTCCAGGTTTATTTGTTGGAGGTGGCACTACAACGATAGGTCCCTCATTACTAGGAGGATTAGGATCAGGCTTTGGGTCTGGTGGGAAAGTAGGGGTAGAAGGAGTACTAGGAGTACTAGGCGGTTTATAACCACCAGGAACTCCTGGCTTTACATTCGTGCCACTTCCTGATTTGTTTGTTTGGGAACTACCTCCAGAACTAGGCACTCGTGTACCACCTGTTGAACTACCAGGTCTAGAGTTTGGTGGTTTGTAAGTTGTAGAGCCTCCACCTGAACGAGTTTGTCCCTTCGTTTTTTTGGTAGGCGAGGTTTTAGGAGGTACATAGGTCTTTTTTTTCTTCCCTTTACGAGATGGCATCGTAGGATAGCTTTTTTTACGTACTTTACGACTCTTCTTGCGGTTCGTGCATGAACTAAGCAACAAGGTCGCAATCAACATAAAGAGAATGATATGGATTCTAGAGGTTTTCATAATAATTTCCACTTTTCTTCTTATTAAATCGGCTTCAAAACAGCACTTACTTATTTATTCTTTATAAGAAATCTTATACAACAGTTATAAGTTATGTGTAATAGAAGATAATGATAAAAATAAGTTATTCAAACTACAATAAGATAACAATACTAATAATGACAAAAAACAGAAAAAAGTATATTCAGTAGTTAATTTGCCTATTTTTCGATTATTATAGATAGCGAATTGTGTGTATGTGTTGCTGATTGAAGAAGTGTTATGCGATATTCGATATAAAAAAATAACGAAAGTTAAAGGAGCATATCTATATATCAAAAAAATGATAGCTAAATGTTGTTGCAAATAGAATTAGAGACTAAAAATGATAGCTAAATTTGATTTTAGAAACAGAGCTAAATGGGACAAGTTTGTTATTTTATTTTTTTCATCTTTACTAAATATCCCAACAAAAGAAATTAAAATACGTTTTTAATAGTAGATTTTGTAATTTTGCAACCTTATAGGCAACCTATATTTGCATCCAGTCATCATTTATGCAGATTCATAGCAAAGAAGCAAGAACGGGTGAAGAACTTTCGACTATTAACCATAACACATAAAACAGCCAATATTAATCATATTGGGCAATACATTCCGACTGTAAACAGTGATCCGAAGGCATTGGCAACACGCCTACACCAAATCAAGGAACACTTTCAGATGGAGGAGTTATTGTATATGGCTACCTGCAATCGACTTACTTTTTTCTTTATTCGAGAAGAACCGAGTACCGAAAACTTTGTATTAGATTTATTTAGCCGATTACATCCTGGTATTCCTATCCATTGTCTGGGAGGTGTACAAGATGTTATTGCTCGTTATAATGGGGTTGACTGTGTACGCCACTTATTCGAAGTGGCTGCATCGCTTGATTCGCTAGTCGTTGGTGAACGAGAAATTTTGCGACAAATTCGAGAAGCGTATGAGTTTTGTCAGCAAGAAAAATTATCGGGCGACCAGATTCGCCTGATTATGAAAATGGCTATCCCAACTGCAAAAGAAGTGTACACCCGCACTAAAATTGGTGAAAATAATGTATCTGTGGTATCACTTGCAGTGCTTCAAATGTTACAACACGAACCGCCTAAAGATGCCAAATTCCTAGTAATAGGTGCAGGACAAACCAATGCGCTAGTTATTAAGTTACTAGGTAATAAAGGCTACTCCAATTTTACTATTTTTAATCGAAGCCTTAAAAAAGCGACTTACCTCGCCTCACAAGTAAATGGCAAAGCTTATACACTTGATCAACTAAGCGAGTACCAACAACCTTTCGATGTGTTAATTTGCTGTACGCGTGCCGATCGACCTACCATTACAGATGAGGTATATCAACAGATAATAGGTAAGGATACACAAACAAAAATTATTGTCGATTTGGGAGTGCCAGGCGATGTTCATCCGAAAGTGGTGCAGAATAATGAGGTACACTATGTCGAAATAGAGTCTTTGCGCCGATTGGCAGAAGAGAACCTCGCCCGACGTATGAATGAAGTGGAGGCAGCCAGCGAAATTGTAGGAGAACGTATCGAAGAGTTTCGGCAAAATGTGCGACAACGTAGAGTCGAGCGCGCATTAGCAACCATTCCTAGTAAAGTAAAAGGGGTTAGTGATCGTGCCTTGAATGGTGTGTTTAAGAAAGAAATACAATCACTTGATCCGACCTCCAAAGAATTGTTAGAGCGAGTAGTGTCCTATATGGAGAAAAAATACATCAGTATTCCGATGATGGTGGCTCGTGAAGTGGTTGAAGAGGAACTAAATCGAGAAAAAGAAGAAAAAAAATAAGATAGGGGAACTAATGAGGCATCATTAGAGTTTTTCCCTTTGTATTAATCAACCTAAAATAATGGCAATCCTTCCAACTTTAACGCCATTATAAAATATAGACGATCATGAAGTTTTCATTACACTTCCTTCCTGGTTAAAAACCACTTCTTACATCAAAAAATTGATGTACCTTTTTTAATTTTCCATTATTGATATTATCATTTTTTGGGCGTGTCCTTTTTTACCAATCGAAACCTGTCAGGTTGAAGCATGGCAGTATTCGAAAGGTTCGGTAGACCTTTCAAACCTAACAGGTTGATTGGCAAAAAAGGTCGGGCTATCCGCTTGTAGTTGGTTGGTAGAAAAACAATTCAGCCTTTCGCTTCAGTGTGTCTTCGCTTCGTCGCTCAGCCACCCTTCAGCGGGCTTCATTTGCTTTCTACTGCACCAAGCTACCGCTACTATCCCTCACGCGATAGACGATGGAATGATTTGTGATTTTTATACTATCTTTAATGGATGTTTTCTCAAACATTTAAAACCAATACATTTGAAAGATTTTGTAAAATTAGGAAATAAAAATCCACAGCAATTAGCCCCCGAGAAAGCTATTTTGGTGGGCTTAATTTATAGAGATCAAACAGAAGAACGTTTGGCTGAATACATGGATGAATTGGCATTTTTGGCAGAAACCGCAGGAGCAGAGGTACTGAAGCGGTTTACACAACGACTGCCACATCCTAATAAGCATAGTTTTGTTGGAAAGGGAAAGCTAGAGGAAATTAGAGAATATGTAGAGGTAAAAGAAATTGACCTCGTTATTTTTGATGATGACCTCAGCCCAACTCAACAATTTAACATTGAGAAAGAATTGAAATGTAAGGTGATAGACCGTAGCTTTTTGATTCTTGATATTTTTGCAGGACGCGCCCAAACTGCCCAAGCAAAGGCACAGGTAGAGCTGGCACAAATGCAATACTTACTACCGCGACTACGTGGTTTATGGACGCACTTAGAGCGACAAAAAGGGGGAATTGGGATGCGTGGACCTGGGGAGCAGGAAATTGAAACGGATCGTCGAATTGTGAACCAAAAAATCTCTTTATTGAAGGATAAGTTGGCTAAGATTGATCGACAAAATGCAACCATGCGTAAACGCCGAGGAGAGATGATTCGGGTGGCATTGGTGGGTTATACCAATGTGGGTAAATCTACCTTAATGAATCTGCTTAGTAAATCAGAGGTATTTGCTGAAGATAAGTTGTTTGCAACACTTGATACGACTGTGCGAAAGGTGGTGATTGAACGTACCCCTTTCTTATTGTCAGATACAGTAGGGTTTATTCGTAAACTTCCTCACCGCCTTATCGAAAGTTTTAAATCTACTTTAGATGAGGTACGCGAGGCCGATGTGTTATTACATGTCGTGGATATGGCGCATCCTCAGTTTGAAGAGCAGATGAATGTGGTGGGTAAAACGTTACAGGAAATTGGTGCGGGCGGCAAACCTGTCATTGTGGTGTTTAACAAGATTGATCTTTATCGGGAGGAGTATTTTGATGAGTTTTTAAAGCCTGAAACGAAGACCGAGATTATGGCTGAGTTGCAGCAAAAGTGGCGTACTCGTACGAAAGATAATTGTGTGTTTATTTCGGCTATTGAGAAGGAGAATTTTATGCATTTTCGTTCGGTATTGTTAGAGGCGGTGCAGCGACAGTATGCGATACGTTATCCATATAAGACAGCTTTCTTTTAAGGATGGAACGAAAAATTGTGCGATGTGCGACGTGCGATGAAAAAACGATGGAGGTTCAATCCTTTGAAACTTGTCAATATAACCACCAGCGATGACGCTGGCGGCAGCCTAATTCATTCAATCATTCAGTCAACCACTCATTCACTCATTGTTTACCGCGTGAGGGATAGTAGCGGTAGCTTGGCGAAACAGAAGCGTAG
>JAHDCM010000038.1:2269-13329 GCA_020629895.1 Bacteroidota bacterium | reverse complement strand
GGTTTCGTTTTAAAACTAGAATATTGGATAGGGGTAAACTCTGGATTGTTTTTGATAGAATCAATAATAGAACTCACATTAGAGGCATAAGCTACATGACCACCATATTTTTTACTAAGGTTGTGTAACATGCGATGATTAGCAGTTGTTTGCATACTTTCTAGCTCAATAGGAGCGATACTAAAACGTCCTTCAGCAGTATATTCCTTACCATTAAGATTAGTAGTGGCTTTCCAAGTATAAGCCCCAACAGGGAAAGAGGTAGGAGGGATATTAAGTTCGTAAGCATTTTCTGTTTTGGTAAATGCTTTCGGAAATGCCTTTCCTCCTTTGTCATAAATGGTCATATTTACCTCTGGCCCATTCATCAATTCATAACTTTCATTATAAAGTTCGGCATCAAAACGAATGGTTTCATTCTCTCCATATAGTGTTTTAGGCGTGTTTACCCTAAATTTACGTTTATCATTTTTGACCGAAAGATATTGAACCACTTTAGAGATCATCTCATTGAATGCAAAGTGATTTTTATTGCCTTTGTAATTATATAAACGCCATCTCCACAAACCCTCTGCAAGAAAAATAGCGTTTTTATCATTGGTAGCCTGCTCAATAACCAATAAAGGGTAAGAAGTAGCTACATTTCCTACCTTCTGAGTCAATAAGGTCTGGGTAGTGGGAGAAGCAGCCATATCCCCAAAAGGTGCCATTAGAGGCGGTAAGCTTTCAAGGGTTTTTATAACCGACTTGTCTATATTGAAAAGAGTAAATTTCTCTACTCCCTGACCTTTTACATCATTCGTAACACCCGGATTAGAACCATTGATCTTTACTAAAGATTGCAGTTGATTTAAATTGGGAATGGAGGTTTGTGAGCTAACGATAAACCAAATAGGAATTTTACTTTTTTTAAGATCTTGAATCAAGCCTTCTGCTGTATTATTTTGCGCAGGTAAACCGTGCAAAATAGCTAGGTCATATTCTTGTACGCCCCCTTTAAAATCAGCTATAAAAGCAGTCTTGGTTTCATAGTTTTTATTTTCGGAGAGAGCCTGACGAATGGCAGACATATCGGGATGAGGACTAGCTCCTAATAGCAATATTTTTTGGCGCGTATCGAGTACCTCAATAAAAATGGTTTGACGATTATTTTGGGTCGTAATCTCATCCTTTATGCGGTTAAGAGTTACCGTATATTGATTAATGCCTGGTGTAGAAGCATTTAAAATAAATTCTTCAGAATGAACAAAGTCATTGTCATTAATAGTGACAGCACGGCTAGTAATTTTGTTATCAGTACCATTACCCGCATAGATGTTGATAGAAGTGCTTTGTCCTTTACTATTCTTGGCTGAAAGATCAACGCGAATCGTAAACTTATCCCCTAAATAAGCAATGTTGTTGTGAAGTACTTTGTCAAGCACCAAATCTCGTTTGGGAGTTGTGTCTCCAATAGCTATCGAATAAATCGGCACATCTAAGCGAGCTACCGAATAGATCGGGTTGCTCCCTTCATTATAAATACCATCAGTAGCTAAAACAATAGCTGCCAAATTTTGATTGGCATAAATATTTCCTAAATCATCCAGACTTTTTGAAATATTCGTGAGCTTCTGATCGTAATCAAAATTGAACCCCTTTTCTAATTGATCCCCAAAATGGTAAGATTCTACCCGAAACTTCTCCGAAAGCCCATCATTAATATTTTTAAGGGCATCCGATAGTTGAGAGGAGTCACCACGTTCAAAACTAAGACGTACCGACTCTGTATCATCTTGTAAAATGACAATACTTCGTTGTACGACATCTATCACACGGGTTTTGATGAGAGGAGCTAGTAATAAGAGAGCTATCGCTGTAATAGCCAAAAAGCGTAAAAGAGAGATGGGAAATAATAACCACCGCTGTTGCCTAGAGGCTTCTTTAAAGGTGGTATCTTTGAAATAGAGTAGAAATGCCCCTATTAGACCTGCTAATACACAGAGACCTATATACCAAATTGGAAATTGTTCAAGAGTAATAGTCGAGTCCAAGGGAATCTATTCTTTGTTTGATTTAATTTTTCTTTGGGGGGAAGGCTAATAACCACCACAAACACTAATCACTTGCCCCGTAATATAAGTAGACAAATCAGAAGCCAAAAAAATGGCAGTATCAGCTACTTCTTTAGCTTCTCCTAAGCGTTTGAGTGCAATCCGTTCTAAAAACTGTTGTTTAATTTTTTCACTCAATTGGTCGGTCATATCTGTGTTAATAAAACCTGGTGCAATAACATTACAGCGAATATTACGTGAACCAACCTCGCGTGCAATAGATTTGCTAAACCCAATAATACCTGCCTTAGAAGCAGCGTAATTTGCTTGCCCAGCATTTCCAGTTAACCCCACAACCGAACTGATATTAATAATAGAGCCAGCTCGTTGTTTGAGCATTGGACGCATGATACTCTTGGTAAGATTGAATACCGACTTTAAATTGGTATTAATCACCGCATCCCACTGCGCTTCCTGCATACGCAACAAGAGTGTGTCTCTAGTAATACCTGCATTGTTTACTAAAATATCAATAGTACCAAAATCCTTGCCCACTTTAGCGATTAACGCTTCCGCAGCAGATAAACTAGCTGCATCAGATTGATAACACACAAGGTGCTGTTTATGTTTGCTACTCAGTTCTTGTATTAATTGTTCGGCCTCCGTTTGTGAGTGATGGTAAGTAAAAGCGACATTAGCACCAGCAGCTACAAAACGCTCAACCATTGCTTTTCCAATACCTCTTGATCCGCCTGTAATAAGTGCCGTTTTATTCGCTAATAAACCTGACATAAAGGTGTTTTTTAAAAAACAAAGGCACTATTCTTCCATCTTTACTAGAAGAAGAGTGCCATTAAAAAAGTGGTCGAAAATTTACGAAACTTTTAAGGCTTCAAGTGCTTTTAACATCGTCTTTCCAATAACAGCAGGTGACTCTACTACATGAATCCCACATTCCCGCATAATTTCCATCTTAGCCGCAGCAGTGTCTTCTTTTCCACCTACAATAGCTCCAGCATGTCCCATGCGTCGCCCTTTAGGAGCCGTTTGCCCAGCAATAAAACCAACAACGGGCTTCGTTCCATGTTCCTTGATCCAATAGGCTGCTTCCGCTTCCATGCTACCTCCAATCTCTCCAATCATAATGATTCCCTCTGTATCAGGGTCTTCCATCAATAGTTGTACTGCTTCTTGAGTAGTCGTACCAATAACTGGATCTCCACCAATTCCAATACAGGTCGATTGTCCAAGTCCTGCCTTTGTTACTTGGTCTACTGCCTCATAAGTCAGGGTGCCAGAACGAGATACGATACCAATTTTTCCTGGCTGATGTATAAACCCAGGCATAATGCCCACCTTTGCCGCTCCTGGTGTAATAACACCTGGACAATTAGGACCTACTAAGCGACAATTTCCTTTACGATTGATAAAATCTTTTGCCACTACCATATCTTGTGCAGGAATTCCCTCAGAAATACAAATAATGACACCTACGCCTGCATCTGCAGCTTCCATAATTGCATCTGCCGCAAAACGTGGAGGAACAAATATGATGGAAACGTCAGCTCCTGTTTTTTCTACCGCCTCCTTTACTGTATTAAATACAGGACGATCAAGGTGGCTTTGTCCACCTTTCCCAGGAGTAACTCCTCCTACTACATTGGTTCCATATTCAATCATTTGACCAGCATGAAAGGTGCCTTCTTTACCTGTAAATCCTTGTACCAGTACTTTTGAATCTTTTCCTACTAGAACTGCCATAGTTATATCTTGATTTTTTGATAAAATTTTAAATTGATTGCAAAAGTACAATCTAATTGGAAGAAATAATAATTATTTAAAGGTAATTAGAGGCTATCAGAGCTTCCCACTTACTTCTTCTTCCGCAATCGATAACTATGATACTTCGCAAACTTCTGTATCATTTTGCGTTTATAAGTACTTTGATCTGCATGCTGCTTAACATCTTTTATGTATTGACTATTGTGCTGATACTGAGCTTGGAGCAAGGAGTCTGGTTGAAAAGATTTAAATTGTTGATCCATATAAGTCTCATTTTCCCTAACCAATTCAATGCCACGAGATAATAAACCCTTTTCTGTTTGGCTAATTGCTTCACGAGTGGTTTGGTTAGCTTCAAAAAGAACAATGTTTGAAAGAATAGTACTATCTTTTTTGATTGTCACCCTATTTGTTTGTACCTCATTTGTCAAAGCCGTATCTTCATACGTAAAGGTGGCAGCCACTTGCCCTTCATCGCTTTCTTTGTGTACTTCCTGTTTCCAGACCAAAAAACGAACTAATACGGCTTGTGTCTCATGAGCAGTCACATCATTAAAGGGAATTAAAAGCGCATCCATATTCGTAGAGTCTTGCAAATAAGGATAACCAAATACTTTTGATAACTCCATTCGATCACTAGGAAACTGCACCTTCAATAACATCCGTCGAGCAATCACCGACTGAAGATCACTCAATTCCTGTAAAAAAACGCCAGGTACTTTGGTCGCCTTATGAATGAAATGATAGTTCCCACCACCATAATCAGAAAGCGTCTCCATCAAATCCTCGTCAAAATCAGCCCCTAAACCAAAGGTAGAGAGCGTGATATTTTGATTTCGATTAAGATATTGCACGGTATCTTGTAAGCGAAGTGGATCAGTAATTCCTTTATTCGCATAGCCATCAGACATCAGAAGGATATGGTTGATATAATTAGCATCATAAGTAGAGGCTACTTGGTTAAAACCTTCCAACATGCCGCCACTTAGGTTAGTAGCTCCCTTTACCCCAATCATATCTACCAATTTTTTGAGCTTACGTTTAGGTTTCGCACTACCAGAATAGCTCACCACCTGTACATCCTGATCATAGGTGATAATAGAGATCAGATCATTATTGTTGAGATTTTCAATCACAAATTTTGCCGCTTCTTTGGCATAGTCCATCTTGGCACCTGACATAGAACCACTACGGTCAAGCACGAGTGAAATATTAAGCGGAACAGCAGGATGAATATCCGATTTAGCCCCCGCTTTGGCTTCTAAATAAAGATAAATATAAGCACTGTCTGTCGCTTCATGTAAGGGAATAGGATCACTAAACTGACTAGTGAATTGTAGGTGGGACTGGGCAAGGAGAGGGGAAGTAAAAAATAAGCAAAGAAGTAGCAAAGACAGGATGTAAAGTAAGTACTTTCTCACCTCAAAGAGGCAGAAGGTAGGGGAGTAGGCGTCATTATATCGCATAATTTCTGTCTTAGGTATTTCTAAGTATAATGAATCAAAATAGGATGTGTGAGGATGGTATGGCATAGGATATATATATGGTGTAATAGGATCATTAAGAACATTCCCAACAATAAAAAATACGTATCTTTGGCTATCATCTAAATTAATAAAAAAATGAAACGATCAATAGTATATCTTTTGTTAATTTTTACTGTTGTATTAATTACTCATAGTCATACCTTTGCACAAAAAGCAATTGTAAAGGCCAATATCGCTGGTTTGCTAAGTAATCAGTTTGGCGGAGCAACAGAATTTGTAGTGGGAAAACAATTGACAGCAGGGGTGGCTGGAGCCTATAAAAAACGAACTCGCGATTTGGGTTTGGGAGACGCAACCACCGATGAACGAGGTTTCTTGATCATTCCGGAAGTGCGCTATTATCTCGATCGAAATTTTGAAAAAGCCCCCAATGGTTTATACATCGGTGCCAATTATACGTATGAGCGATTAGATGTCGTGATAGATGGAGGGGGATTAGATACACTAAATACAAGTGGACAAGTTGTAAATTCTGGAATTGGGGTCGTAGGAGGCTTTCAATGGATTTTACGCGATCGAATTTCCATAGACTTAAATATAAGCCCTTATTTTAATACTTCTAGTGTCTCAGGTGCCTTAGAAACCAAACCAGAAGAGTTCTACCCCTTAGATACAGGCTTTAAAGTAAATCGAATTGGTATTTTTATCGGTATTGCATTTTAAAAAAAAATAACAATCAGCGGGAAAAATCGCTTGCTCATAAGTTCTACTTATAAAGAGCATCATGATTTTGACCAAAAACATTCGAGAAGACCTACTTTACTATATCTGGCAATGCCGTATTTACAGTCCACAAGGACTCACAAGTACAGAAGGAGAAGCACTAACTATTTTAGATCCAGGACAGCGAAATCAACATGCTGGCCCCGACTTTTTTAATGCCCGATTGAAAATTGGGACAACAATTTGGGCAGGAAATGTAGAAATGCATGTACGCGCTTCCGATTGGAAACGACACGGACATCATACCGACCAAGCCTACGATAATGTAATCTTACATGTCGTATATGAAGCAGATACACAGGTCACTACAACAAAAGGAAATCCTATACCGGTTCTTGAACTAAAAAACTATATCCCGTTAAGGTTACTACAAAAATACCAACAACTACAAGTCACCCAAACATGGATTCCCTGTGCAGCAAGTATTCAAAAAGTAGATAGCTTTCACCAACAACAAACATTCGAAAAAACCTTAGTAGAACGTTTAGAACAGAAGTCACAACCAATTCTCGAAACCTTAGAAACACTAAATAATAATTGGAACGAAACCTTTTACCTCCACTTCTCTAAACAATTTGGTGCCAATACCAATAGTCTACCCTTCGAGCTATTAGTAAAATCAATTCCACTAAAATTAATACTCAAATACCGAAGAAAGGAACATGATCTAGCTGCCTTATTATTCGGACAGGCAGGATTCCTAATACCCAATATGCAAGACGCCTATCCTAATTTACTATACAAAACCTACCAACATCTACAATACAAACACCAACTCCAACCCTTATCCAAATCTATTTGGAAATTTGGTCAACATCGCCCACCCAACTTCCCAACCATGCGCATCGCACAACTCGTCGCTTTCTGGCAAACCCACGAACAACCATTCTTAAAACTTCGTAAAGTTGGCTCACTAGGAAATCTAGTACGCTTTTTAGAAGTGGTACCACATAGCTATTGGGAAACACATTATGTATTCGATACACCAAGCAAACAAAAAAGATCCAAGAAAGTGGGAAAGGAGTTTGTCTATCACCTACTGATCAATGCAGTCATCCCCATCTTATTTTTATATGGAAAACGAAAAGATTTACCCGACTTACAAGAGCGCATTTTAGACTTTTTAGAACTGCTACCGCCAGAAAAAAACAGAATAGTAAAAAAGTGGAAAGAACTAGGAATAAAGGCGAAATCAGCCATCGAAACACAAGGCATGATTCAGTTAAAGACAAGATATTGTGATGCAAAAAGATGCTTGGAATGTGGTATCGGACATCAAATTTTAAAAGAATAACCCAGTCCCCTCAATCCCTCATTAATACTTGGGTGTGCCGTGTATAAAAAAAGCGCAATATTTTGCTCCCGCCAGCGTCCTCGCTGGTGGCAAAATACTGCGCTTTTTTTATACACGTCGGGCTATCCGTTTGTAGTTGCCTCACACAAGCCTGTTCAGCTATCCGCCTAGCAGTGTCTTCCGCTGTCAGCCCTGCTAGGCGTAGCTTCACAAGGCTTCCGTTTCGTCAAGCTACCACTACTATCCCTCACACATAAGGATATACCTAAAAATGATCTATACTATCCCTGGAAACTGATTACTTACTGTGTTTTCAAATGTAAATTTTGTAATTTTGATCTTAATCGTATATCAACTATAATCAACTCATATCCTATATCATGAACCAAAGCCTCTTATAATCATGAGTAAAAGCAGACACTTTCACCAATTGCTACTACTACTTTTTATTTGCCTACTCCCACAATTTACACAAGCACAAAGCTGTACCAATGATCGCTATTTAGGCGTTTATTCTTCCAATAATCGTTATTACGGAGGGGTCGTTTTTGCACGAGATGTTCCCGACTTTTTATTAGACTTACCCCTACCACAAGACCTTAATATCGCAGCAACCGCTTTATTTGGCAGTGAACTAGGACTTATCAATAATATAGACCTAGAAATGGACATCATGATGCCGCCCACTACCGATACACTCACCAAGCGTCCCGTAATGATCTGGGCCTTTCCAGGTGGGTTTATTTCTGGAAGTAGAGACGCACAAGATATGCAAGCCCTTATTGATACTTTCTCAGCAAGAGGTTATGTAACTGCTACTATTGATTATCGTATCGGTGCCGATGTAGGTGATGTAAATAGCTTAGAACGGGCAGTTTATCGCGGCGCACAAGATGCGAGTGCAGCCATTCGATTCTTCCAAGAAAATGCCGACCAATTCCAAATTGATCCAGATAATATTTTCATTGGTGGAAGTAGTGCAGGGGCATTTGGGGCCGTTCATGCCGGATATTTGGATGATAGTGAACGAGCAGGCTTACCATCAACCTATGCACAATACAACTTATTAGGCATAGAAATAGCAGCCGATTTAGGAGGGGTAATGAGTATTCCTGTTACTAAAGTCACCAGTATCACTGCTTCTAGTATCAATCTAGCAAGTGGGACAGTGCCTGGAAATAGCCATTCAGGACGACCAAGAGGAGTGATTTCATGCTGGGGTGCCGTAGGTGATCTCTCTTGGCTCGACAACGGTTCCGATACACCTGATATGTTAATCTTTCATGGAGAAGATGATGACATCGTTCACGCAGATTGTGTCGCTCCCTTTTCTACCTTATTTTTTGGAGTTGGAGGCGTGATTATCAATGCACCTGTTACCTGTGGAGGGGCAGAAATGGATGATGTCCTAGATGCAAATGGTATTTACTACGAATCGTATATCGAACCAGGTGAATGGCACGAATACTGGGGAACTTTAAATGGAGATTTTGATAACGATTTTCTAGTGAATGGGATAGGTGGATTAGGGCCTGACCCTAATTATTGGCCCGAAATGATCAACACCATAGGAATGTTTGCCTATACAAGAATGCAACCTGCTCAACCAATTATTGCTGGTAATGTACAGGTTTGTCAAGGAGAAACTGCTACGTACACGGCTCCTGCTACTGATGGTTCAAGATGGTGTTGGGAGGTCACAGGAGGAACCATTGTTTCAAATGATATAGAAGCCAATACCATTGATGTGCAGTGGGGGGCAGGAACCACTGGTACCCTAGAAGTACGAGAAATTAATTGCCTAGTTGTAGAGAGTGAATGGTCTAATGTGTATAATGTCACCATTACCAATGTGAATGTACCAACTTCCCTGACTAGTGCTTCTATTACCAATAACAGCGCAGTTCTTTCTTGGGCTAATACCACTGGTGCGACCAGCTACGATGTCGATTATCGCCCCGTAGGTAGTACAACATGGACAACTGTTTCTGCTACCAATAATACCTTACCTATATCAGCTTTGAATGCTTGTACAAGTTACGAGTATCAAGTAAGCGCGCGTTGCTCGGCTACAAGTGGAAGTAACTATTCTAGCATCGAAACATTTACCACACAAATTGATCCTACAACTATACCAAGTGGTCTAGGAGCTACCCCAAATGCAAGTACTAATTCTGCCAACTTATCATGGGCATCAAGTGGTGCTGGACTCACGTATGAGGTGCAATACCAAGTTGCAGGAACTGGAAATTGGCAAACATTAGCTAGTACAACTACCAGTACCACTATCTCCAATTTACTAGGATGTACTAGCTACGAATATCAAGTCAAGGCAGTATGTTCCGCTTCCAATTCATCAACAGCTTATTCGAGTGCAGCGAGCTTTACCACCGATATTGCCGCCAACGCAATCCCAAATGGCTTAAATGCTACTCCAAATGCAAGTGCCAATTCTGCCAATTTATCATGGAATTCAAGCGGTTCAGGAATCACCTATGAAGTTCAATATCGCATTCCTCCTTTAGGTGCTTGGCAAACAATAACGAGTAGTACAACAAGTACGAATTTAACCAACCTAGCCAGTTGTGCCACGTACGAATACCAAGTGAAGGCAGTATGTGCTGCTTCCAATTCATCAACAGCCTATTCGAGTGCAGCGAGCTTTACAACAGATATAGATGCTACTGCGATTCCAAGTGGTTTAAGTGCAACTCCAAATACAAGTACCAATTCCGCTAGTCTCTCATGGGCATCAAGTGGGGCAGGTCTTACTTATGAGGTGCAATACCAAGTGGTAGGAACTGGAAATTGGCAAACAATAACAAGTACAGCGAATAGTGCGACCATCTCCAATTTAGCAGGATGCACCAACTACGAATACCAAGTGAAGGCGGTATGTACCGCTTCCAATTCCTCAACAGCCTATTCGAGTACAGCGAGTTTTACTACTGATATAACAACCAGCGCAATCCCAAGTGGACTAAATGCAACTCCTGATGCGAATACTAATTCAGCCAACTTGTCATGGACTTCAAGTGGGCCAGGAATCACCTATGAAATTCAATACAGAATGTCGCCTTCTGTTATATGGCAAACAATAACTAGCAATACGAATAGTGTTAATATTACGGGGCTAAGTGCTTGTACTATGTACGAATATCAAGTAAAAGCAATTTGTACGGCATCCAATTCTGCTACTACATTCTCAACAATGGCCAGTTTTGTAACAGATGTCGATGCCTCCTCAATACCAACAAGTTTAGCAGCAACTCCTAATACTAGTATGAGTTCAGCTACTGTTTCATGGGCATCTGGAGGAGGAGCAGGACTTACCTATGAAATAGAGTATCAAGTAGCAGGTTCAGGAAATTGGCAAACAGCCACTAGTGCAACCTCCTCCACCTCTTTAACCAACTTAGAGCCTTGTAGTGCTTATGAATATCGGGTGAAGGCAGTTTGTACTGTATCAAACTCTTCCACTGCTTATACCAGTATGGAGACATTTGTAATGGATATTGATCCCAATCAGGCTTCCACTATTACTGCTATCACAGATGCGAGTGCTGGAAGTGTAAACGTAAATTGGAATGCATTAAACAATGTAAGTTATGAAATACAATACCAAACAGATGGTGGAAGCTGGCAAACGCTGACCAGTACAACTAATAACGCAACTGTTTC
>JAHDCM010000038.1:0-2169 GCA_020629895.1 Bacteroidota bacterium | reverse complement strand
CAGATGGTGGAAGCTGGCAAACGCTGACCAGTACAACTAATAACGCAACTGTTTCAGGCTTAGGCAGTTGTGAAAGTTATGATTTTCGAGTGCGAGGTGTTTGTGACCTCACAGGAACCATCACTAATTTTAGTGCAGTTAAGACACATACAACGCCTATTGATATGACTAACGTACCACAAAATATAACAACTAATTACGACGCCACTAATGCTGCGATTACTGTTAGTTGGGTGTATCCAGTGAGTAATAATATTGATTATACCATTCAATATCGTCCAGTAGGCACTACCAATTGGCAAACAAGTACAAGTACAAGTGCTAGTAATAGTGTTAATTTAACGGGTTTATCTTCTTGCACAGCGTATGAAGTAGCTGTTCAAGCGAATTGCCTAAGTTCAAATACTAGTTCAAATACTGCTACCACTTCCGTATATGTACCATTAACAACTGCTACTCCTACTGGCCTTACTGCTACTCCAAGTGCAAGTACTGGTGATATTGAATTGAATTGGTCTGGTACAGCAACAGGAGTTACTTATATCGTAGAATATCGAGAGGTAGGAGCTAGTACTTGGCAATCAGCTACCACGACAACGACCAATTACAGCCTACCAGAGTTAGAAGGCTGTTCAGAATACGAGGTGCAGGTGTTTGCCGCCTGTGATGCAAATGGTACAGGAGCTACCCCTTATTCGAACATAGCTTCTTTCTCGACAGGAAAAACAATTGTAAAAGTAAAAGCACTTTTACAAGGTACTTATGATGTAGGAGGACTCATGCGGAATGACTTAGTACAAGAAAATCTAGTTGACTTAGCACAACCTTATAATACGAGTCCCTGGAATTATACAGGTACAGAAAGTGTAACTAGTTTGCCTACAAATGCTGTTGATTGGGTAATTGTAGAGATACAAGACGCCAGTAATCAATATGTGACAAGTACAGCAGCTATTTTACTACAAGATGGAAGTATTGTTGATTATAATGGTACGGTTAGTGATGGCGTCGAATTGTGTGGCTTGGCTGCTAATACACCTTACTATATTGTTGTCCGACACCGCAATCACTTAGATGTTATGAGTGCTAATACGGTTACTTTACCCAATAGTACCAGCTATGATTTTACCACTGCTGTTAATCAAGCATCTACAATCGGTACGACTGTCAATCAACTTGTTGATGTAGGTGGCTTTTTCGCACTTAGAGCAGGCGATTTAGATGGAGATGGTTTTATACTCGTAGGTGATTTTAATGATGTGTATCAAGTAGAATCTTCTATCGTCAATCAATATGTGAAAGGAGATGTAAACATGGATTCAAATGTGACGGTTGCTGATTTTAACATCTATCAACCGGTCGTCTCCATTAGTGCAGTAAGCGCAGTAAGGTACTAAAAGACAACCTTATACTTGATGCATTAAACCAAATGCAATAATAATGATCTAACACCTGTCTAACACTGTACCCTGATATACTATAACACTTATAGAACTGAACAAACCATGAAAAAAATAACAGTATTTTTATTAGTTGCACTGACTACTATTTGGGTCGGGCAACAACAAGTGCAAGCACAATCATCATCTACCAGTATTCTTAAACACATAGATAATGATTCACAGCGAGTATCAGAGGATGGAGGAACAAATGCAAAGACAAGTATTGGGGAGATGGCTAGTGAAAAGAAAAAGACAAAGACAAAACGTTCTACAACGGTTAAAGATGCAATACAGGTAGATGACAAACAACCTGCTCGTAAAAAGGGTACCAATATGCGACAGTTGCCAAGCAAGCAAACACCTGCTCAAGTGCCAAGCCGTACTGTGCCTACACGAACAGATAAGCGTACTTTACCAAACAAACCTACACGTACTACACCAAGTCAACCAGCTCCATCGAAACCAACTAGGACAACACCAGAAGGCCCACGTAAAGATTCGCGAACAGTGCCTAATAACCAGCGTACTTTACCGAACAAGCCAACACGAACAGTGCCTAATAAACCTACGCGTACTAGTCCAGCTAAACCAGCTCCTCAAACACGTAGTTTACCACAAGGACCAAGTCGTACTAGTCCTACACCTGCTAAAACACAAGGGCCAAAGCGCAGCACAGATGTGAAGCCTACAACCTTACCAGCAGGAGGAGGTAATACACGTAAAGCAA
>JAHDCM010000037.1:6858-13655 GCA_020629895.1 Bacteroidota bacterium | reverse complement strand
AGTGGTAGCTTGGCGAAATGGCTGCTTTGTGAAGCAAGGACTAGCGGGGCTGACAACGGAAGACACCGCTAGGACTATGCTGAACTAGTAGCTATGAGACAACTAAAAACGGATAGCCCGACCCCGTTTTATTGATTTTTGCCTGTGTTCCTGCAAGAACACAGGCAAAAATCAATAAAATGGGGACACGCCCAAATGAATAAAGATATGAACTCTATAAGTGCTTGTTTGTTTTAGCAACGCCATTATTATTGATTATTTAACATAGGGGCAATTAATTTTTGCATATACAATTGTACTTTTGCGGGAAATTTGTCCAAACAAGTCATTTTCGACCCAAAAAACCTTTCATTAAAAAACTGAGCATAAATGACTAGACATCATCAGGCTTATCAAACATTTTTTGATCGTCATGTAGGACCGACAAAAGAAGAGGTAAAAGAAATGTTAGCAGCCATAGGCATGCATTCTTTAGAGGATTTAGTAGACCAAACAATTCCAGCATCCATACGTACCGAGAAGGACTTGGAAGTGGGAGCGGCTATTTCAGAATATGCATACTGGCAGCAGATGCAAGAGGTGGCAGCTAAAAATAAAGTGTATCGCTCCTATATTGGAATGGGTTATTATGGAACGATTGTGCCTCCTGTTATACAACGCAATATTTTAGAAAATCCAGGCTGGTACACGCAATATACCCCTTATCAGGCTGAAATATCACAAGGGCGATTAGAAGCCTTATTGAATTTTCAAACAGTTGTGGCTGATTTGACGGGCATGGCTATTGCTAATGCGTCTTTGTTGGATGAAGGAACGGCAGCGGCTGAAGCGATGCAGGTAGCGTTTCGGGTACGCAACAAAAGAGTACGTGATAATAGCGTGAATAAATTGTTGGTGGCGAATGCTTGTTTAGAAACAACCGTAGATGTCTTGCAGTGTCGGGCGGAGCCGCTAGGGATTGAGCTACAACAACAAGCATTCGACGAATTTGTGTTTGATGAAGCGGTATTTGCTTGTGTGCTTCAGTATCCTGCACATGATGGGGCGGTACATGATTTTAGAGCTGCTGTTGAAAAGGCGAAGGCGGTTGGTGCCTTTGTGATTGTGATAGCTGATTTGTTGAGTTTAACTTTACTGGAAGCCCCTGGACAGTGGGGGGCAGATATGGTGGTAGGGAATACACAGCGTTTGGGGGTGCCGATGGGGTATGGCGGGCCTCATGCCGCCTATTTTGCTGCTAGAGAGGAGTTTGTACGTCAAATGCCAGGCCGTGTAATTGGCGTATCGGTAGATCGACATGGTGAAAAAGCACTACGGATGGCTTTACAAACGCGCGAACAACATATTCGACGTGATCGAGCAACCTCTAATATATGTACGGCACAAGCCTTATTGGCAATTATGGCAGGTATGTATGCGGTATATCATGGGGCAGATGGCTTGAAAGCTATTGCGACGCGGGTGCATGACTTGACGCGTTTGTTAGATAAAGGGCTGCAACAAATGGGTTATCAACAATGTAATACCGCTTATTTTGACACCTTATTGGTTGACTTACGCACGCATACTTTTACTTCGGGTTTGCGGGTAAGACGTGTCGCAGAATTGACGGCTGATATTAATTTTCGATATTTTGAAGATACAGACTTTATTGGGATTAGCTTGGATGAAACTTGTACCGTAGCAGAT
Source organism: Bacteroidota bacterium (assembly GCA_020629895.1). Classification (GTDB taxonomy): domain Bacteria; phylum Bacteroidota; class Bacteroidia; order Chitinophagales; family UBA2359; genus JAHDHP01. Next base: position 11,966 of record JAHDCM010000037.1, on the reverse strand, counting down.
GTAGAAGCTATTTGGGAGGTATTTGCAGAGGCGGCTGGTGAAGAAGCACCTCGTGGACTTGTATTAGAAGAGAGGTATCAGTTTTCGGAAGACTTACTTCGAGCAACGCCTTATTTACAACATCCAGTATTTAAGGATTATCGTTCTGAGACGAAGATGTTGCGCTATATCAAACAGTTGGAAGCGAAGGATTTATCTTTGACACATTCAATGATTCCATTGGGATCGTGTACGATGAAATTAAATGCTACTACTGAATTATTAGCCCTTAGTTTTCCTGCTTTTAGTCAATTACATCCCTTTGTACCTGCTGATCAGGCAAAAGGGTATCAACAAATTTTTGAGGAGTTGGAATTTTGGTTGAGTGATATTACAGGATTTGCCGCTTGTTCGTTGCAACCGAATTCGGGTGCGCAGGGAGAATATACAGGTTTATTGGTGATTCGTGCTTATCATCAGCATCGGGGAGAAGGACACCGCCATATTGCTTTGATTCCACAGTCGGCACACGGTACGAATCCGGCAAGTGCAGTAATGGCAGGTATGAAAGTGGTGGTGGTAAAGTGTGATGTTGATGGGAATATAGATGTTAACGATTTACGAGAAAAAGCAGAAAAATATAGTGATGAACTGGCGGCTTTGATGATTACTTATCCCTCTACACATGGGGTATTTGAGGAGGCAATCCAAGAAGTTTGTACGATTATTCATCAACATGGTGGGCAGGTGTATATGGATGGTGCCAATATGAATGCACAGGTAGGCTTAACAAGTCCCGGATTGATTGGGGCAGATGTTTGCCATTTAAATCTACATAAAACCTTTAGTATTCCGCATGGTGGTGGTGGCCCTGGAATGGGGCCTATTTGTGTGGCAGCACATCTTGCGCCATTTTTGCCAGGGCATCGTTATAAAGCATCGCAAAGTGCTACGGCTATTCGCTCAGTGGCATCGGCTCCCTGGGGAAGTGCTAGTATTTTGCTGATTTCTCATGCTTATATTCAATTGTTGGGTAGTATAGGCTTACGAGAGGTGAGTAAGTATGCTATTCTAAATGCCAATTATATGAAGCATTGTTTATCAGGAGCTTATGAGGTGTTGTACACTGGCTCGAATGATACCGTTGCCCATGAACTGATATTGGATATGCGACCATTTAAAAAAGCGGCTAAGATTGAGGTAGTAGATATTGCCAAACGCTTAATGGACTATGGTTTTCATGCGCCTACGGTATCTTTTCCAGTAGCAGGTACTGTGATGATTGAACCAACAGAAAGCGAATCGAAAGCAGAGATGGATCGCTTTTGTGCGGCGATGTTGGCGATTCGAGAAGAGATTCGTTCTATCGAGTTAGGTACAGCAAAGGAAGAAGATAATGTGCTAAAACAAGCTCCACATACTTTGAAGGAACTAACAGCTAATAATTGGAACCATGCTTATAGTCGAGAGGAAGCGGCTTACCCACTTTCTTGGTTGTATCATCACAAATTTTGGGCAAGTGTAGGACGTGTAAATGACTCACATGGAGATCGAAATTTGATGTGTACTTGTCCATCTATTGAAAGTTGGGAAGAGGAAGCTGTGAATTCTTGACTAAGAAAAACTTACTTATTCCCCTTTTTTTTGGAATCATTTTTTTAAATTTGGAATAATATTGCCTCTGTGAAAGATATAGAGTAAAATAGTAAGGTTCTGCTGACACAATTATGAGATATAAGTGATAGATGTCATTTTTGTGTAAATATTGCCTGTTTTTATTCGGAAATAATTATTAGTACATTTACAGGAGCGAAAAAAACTATGTCTACTCATTGTCATGTCATAGTGCTTACTTTTTACAAGCACAATATCTTTTGATAAAGGTGCTTGTACATTATCCTATATTATTGTTTTCCACTTTCAATTAAAGTGACAATAAGCTTTGAAATAAGTCTTATTGTTTAATTCGCGTCGTAATAAATTGCATATAAATGATCGGTGAAGAAGTAAAGTGTCTAGTCATTTATACTGTCTTCTTTTTTGTAACACAACTAATACCTCTCTTTCCTCTAAAATAATATTAAGTAAGGTCGATTATCAATAAAATTCTTGTTTGGAATCATGTTCTTTTGTACAAAAGCAATAAAGTTTGTACAAAAACATTGATTCTAAATTAGTTTATTGGTTAAAAATTGATATTTTTGAGGTCAAGTTTATCTTGTTAGTTTAAGTATGCCTATTACGTAATTAGATAAATTGTAATAGGAAATAACCTAAAAAAATTAGAAATTTTAAATAAACTAAACATTACTAAAATATCACGTTATGAAAAAAAATTTATTAGCTCTTGCTATTTCGATAGCTATGCTAGTTTTCAGTGCCAATTATGCTTCGGCTCAGGAATGTCCTGAAGGAGCTAATGGTGGTACTGTAACGCCCCCTGCTCGGACGACATTTTGTCTGGGTGTATCTGATCCTTCTAGTATTGCAGTGGCAAGTAACCCTTCTTCAGAAGAAACGTTATTGCCTGATTTTACTTACGTGATACTTACCCCACAGAAGGAGATTACTTTCGTAAATAGTGATGGAGATGTAGAAACCAAGCAGGGTGAATTTATTGTTGGGCTAGCACCTGATGGTGGTCTTGATTTTTCAAGTGCTGTTGATTATTCTGGTGTGCCAATTCCAGGTGGTACTTATAGCTCTTATGGATTTGCTTATGACCAAGTGCAGTTAGATAATATCGCTACTACCCTAAATGGTGATGTGGTATTACAAACGCTTCTTGCTGGTTTTGGAATTGAATTGGAATATCCATTACCAACGCCTTTTCCATTAGAAGGGTTATTAGTAATTGCTGAAGGTGTATTTGGCCCTTTGACGGTAACTGATGTAGAAGATGGAATTGCTGTTGTTGCAGCTGTAATTGGTGACATTTGTTATGGTATCGATTATGATCCTGAAGCAATGATGCTTCCTGCTTCTGCTTACCATATTGAAGTATCTGAAGATGCAGCTGCTTGTTTGGCTGCGAATGATGCTTGTACTGGAGCGATTGCTTTTGACTTACCAAGTGAAAACTTAGAGTTAACAATCAGTGGACCTTTTGCTAATACGGATGCTACAGCTTCTGATGATGAGCCAAAACCAGATTGTTATTTTGAAGACGAGTTTGGTTATGATGTTACTTTTGATCAAACAGTATGGTTCTCTTTTATGGGTGATGGTGGTACTTACCATATCTATACTTCTCGAACTTGTGCTGATGGTGACTTGGGTGACACTTATATCAATGATGGTGATACGCAAATGGCAGTATATACTGGTGAGTGTGGAAGTGCTAACTTTAGAGAGGTAGCATGTAATGAAGATGATAGCTCGGCTCCTGGTTATAGTAGTGCTGATCACTGGCCTGCTGGTTTTACTCTTGATACCGAAATGGGAACAACTTATTATGTGATGTTAGATGGTTTTAATGCTGATGGTGCCGTATCTGAGGGTGAGTTTTGTATCCATGCAAAGAAAATTGATTGTAGTGGGGCAGGACTTACTTTTGCTGATGATGTACCTGAAAGTTTAGAACTTTGTCCTGGTGATGAGTTCCAAGTGACTTTTACAGCTGAAAGTAATTTAGGAGAAACGGATGATCCTAATCAACAAGTAGCATGGATTATTGCTGATACTTTAGTAACAGGTGATCCACTTGATATTCCTGCTGACAATGTGTTGGCTTTCTATACGACTACTTCTGGTAATAGTACAACACTTAACGCAGATGAGCTTGCTGCTGATGAAGAAATAGGGACAGGTAGTTTCTATGTGTATGCAACAGCTCTTACCTTTGATGGTGATGGTGATGCTATCCGTGCTAAGTGTAGCGTTTTTGCAGGTCCTATGGCACTTTCTGTACCTGAGTCTTGTAACTTCTGTACGGCTGTTGGTGGTGAAGTAAGTACAAACGATGCTACAACTATTTGTGTAGGTGATGGTAGTCCTGATGAAATTAGTGTTACGTCTACTGGTAGTGGTGAAAATTATGCTTATGTGGTAACTGATGATCAAAATAATATCTTAGCTGGTCCTGTTGCAGGAACTACTTTTAGTAATGATTTTGATGGTGCTAGTTCTGGTGCTACTTGCCGTATTTGGGGGGTTGCTTACGATGGCGAGGCATCTTTCCCTGGTGTTGGAGAAAATGCTTCTGGAATTGCTGGCGACTGTGTATTCTTATCTGATAACTTTATTGAAGTTGTTAGACAAGATTGTTTCTCTTGTGAAGCTAGTTTTGGTACTGTAAATGCACCTGCTAATACAAGTGTTTGTCCTGGTCTTTCTTTAAGCTTTAGCACGAATGGTGCAACGGCAGCTGGTTATACAACCGCTTTCGTTATTACACAAGGTGCTGACCTTTCAATTGTAGGGCTTTCTACTGATGGTATTATCGGTGGTTTAGATCCAGGTGATTATACCGTACATGCTTTTAATATCCTTAATGAAGATTTACCAGCAACAGATGGTGTTTCTACTGGTGGTGAGGTAGCTGCTGCTATCGCTGATGGAGCTATTTGTGCTGCTTTAGATGTTGCAGGTACTCCTGTTACATTCTTAGCTGGTGCTGATCCTGCTTGTATCGATCCTCCTGTTGTTTGTCCTGCAAATGGTGGAAGTATTTCTACAAATGATCCAACAACTGTTTGCTCTGGTGATGGTACTGATGATATTATCAATATTGCAGTTGACGGAGCTGCTGGTGATTACCAATTTGTAGTAACAGATGCTAACAATGTTGTATTAGCAGTTACAAACAACGCTCAATTCAATATTGAAGGTGCGCCAGCAAATGCAACTTGTTATATTTATGGTTTAGCTTCAGAAGGTGAAGTGACAGTAGGTGCTACAATTAGTAATATTTCTGGTGACTGTTATGCTTTATCTAGTAATAGAATCGAAGTATTACGTTTATCTCCAATTACTATTGCTGCTAATATTACTTGTTCAGAAGTTGTAGATGGTGAATATGAATTGACACTTTCTGTTTCAGGTGGTTTACCTGATTATGATGATAACGCTGTGTACTCAGTAGAAGGAAATTATAATGGTGTATTACGTAGTGGAGAGGAAGTACTTGT
>JAHDCM010000037.1:0-6758 GCA_020629895.1 Bacteroidota bacterium | reverse complement strand
GCTTCCGTAGGAGAAGTATTAGGTACTGCTGAAGACGACAATGGAAATGAAGTAGTAACTGGTTGTGTGATTTATGCATTACATACTGCTGGTGGGCAAGCGGCTGGTACTATTATCGCTGCTAATGAAACAGGAACCTTTACTTATGAAGAGATTGCTGTTGGTGGTAATAGTCAATTATATATTTCAGCTGTAATTGTAGGTGGATGTGACGATGGTTTCCAACCTGAAGATTTAAGTCATCCATGTACACGTGTAACACCTGGTGTGCCAGTACAAGCGGCTGCTCCAATTGTGATTACTGATAATAAGGAATGTTTTCAGAATTCTGGTTTCCAATTATACAATATCGCTATTACGGGTGGTTTACCTCCATTTATTGTATCTGGTCCTGTTAATGGGCAGTTTGGACAAGGTGAAAATATTTCTTTCACATTAGAAGATGGAAGTAGCTTTACATTAAGCGTTACCGATGCTGCTGGTTGCACACATACTTTCTCTGATGAAGTAGAATGTAAGAAAACACCAATCGAATTACTTGGTTTTGGTGTAGAAGCGGCTACTTATAGCAATATCTTAAACTGGCAAACAGCTACAGAAGTAAATGGTGATTTCTTCGCTGTTGAACGTTCTGTTGATGGTGAAAACTTCGAACAAATCGGAACAGTTGACGCAGCAGGTAATTCTACTACGCTTCAGTCTTACTCTTTCGAAGATAAGCAAGCATTAGCTGGTACCACTTACTATCGTTTACGTTTAGTAGACCTAGATGGGTCTATTGCTTACTCTGAAGTTGAGTTTGTAACAAGAGGAGAATCTAACTTCGGTTTTGGTAGTATCCGTCCAGTTCCTGTACAAGATGAGTTACAAGTAGTGTTAACTGCAGATTCTGCAAAAGAAATCCAAATTAATATTTACGATGTAACAGGTAAGCAATTAGCAAACCGTATCGCTCAAACAAATGCAGGTGTGAATACTTATAGCATGGATGCTTCTAGTTTCGTTCCTGGTATCTATATCTTGAGCATTACAGATGGTCAAACAGTGATTAACGAAAAGTTTATCGTTGAGTAATCACTAGTTGATTAAAATACTGTAAAAAAAATAAACGCCCACTTTATCTTTTAGATAGAGTGGGCGTTTTTGCATGAATGCTATAACGGTAGTTAGCTCCTTTATTTCATCAATTATTCTTTTTCCAACCGATCACTAATGCGCTCCATACCTTCAATAAATGCCTTCGAATAACCATCCAAACCCTTTGCAATAGCGGTCAATTGTCCTACGAGTTGCCCCATCTGGTTATTACCATTGAGCAGTTGGTGTCGCTTAAAAGTTGATCTAATCTCTTTCCAACGAGCTGCCTCTTCTTCACTGAGCAAATCATTGATGACCTTAAATTTAAGTAAATTAGCTTCTGCACCACTTGTAAGCGTCTGCGACTCACTTTCATAATGCGATAAAATGAGCGTTTCTAACTCCTCATCATTCATAATAGGAACGACACGAGCCGCCAGCTTATTCATATCTCGATAGGAGCCTTGTAATTTGAAAGGAGGTTCGGTGCGATAACGATCTTCAATAGCCGCCGATTTGATATACTCTAAATTGACGCGTAGAATGACATCGCGAATACGTAGTAACTTCTTCAATACACTGATGTACTCGTTCATTTCTTCTTTACTATGACTCGCCTCAAAAGTAATCCCCTCTTGCTGGTCGGTTTCCGCAATTTTTATCATACTCAACACATCCTTAATACTTCTACTTGCTAGGCGGTTAAGGGTAGGATTAGAAGTAAGCGAGTTCTCTAAATAACTCAACTTAAATAGTTCAGCAGAGTCACCAATAATGTCTCCCAAATTGTAGGTGTCAGCACGGTTAGCAAGCATATCTGGAATAGTAAAACGATCGCCACTCTCCGTATATGGATTACCTGCCATGACCACACAAACCCGCTTGCCACGCAAATCGTATGTTTTACTGACGCCCTTATAAACGCCCTCTACTTTACGCTGTCCATCGCACAAAGAGATAAATTTTTGTAAAAACTCAGGATGACAATGTTGTATATCATCTACATAAATCATTACATTATCACCCATTTCAAAGGCAAGGTTTAGTTTTTTCAGTTCTTCTCTAGCAGCAGCATTGGTCGCTTCGGCAGGATCAAGAGAGGTGACAGCATGCCCGATAGCAGGGCCATTGATCTTCATGAAAATTAAACCTAAACGACTACATAGATATTCCATCAAGGTCGTTTTTCCATATCCTGGAGGGGAAATTAATAACAACATTCCCATCAAGTCAGTACGCTTCTGATCACCAACTACACCAATTTGTTTGGCCAAATTATCACCAATAATATCAAGGTAAAGTTGGTCAATCAGTTGGTTACGCACAAAAGAACTCAATACACGAGGCTTAAACTCACTCAGTCGTAAAGATTGTTTATAAGTTGCATTCATTTCTTTCTTCTGCTCACTAAAGGCTTTAAATTGAGGTACTATTTGCTCAAAATAATGCCTCATTTTCTCCATATAGTCGATATAATGCAATTGATAATGACCTCCTTCTACAAGTGTATGACTACCACTAAAACCTTCTAAAGTAAGTTGACTAGGCGTATGAATAACTCGTTTTGCAGCATAATTATCAAGCATTAACAACGTTGCGACTTCACTAATATTAGTGACTAAGGAGCCTAATTGTTTTTGTTGAATAAAAGCACTTAGCCATTGTCGAATCAAGGCATATTTTCGAGCAGGTTCCGCTTTTAGTTGTTCAAAAGATTGTTGGAAAGTACGTTTGTGTTTTCCTTTATGGAGGTAGTTGGTAAATTGCTGATATAAATCATTTGCCTCTTGACTGATGACAAAATTATCCGACCGACTTAGTTCATAAAACAAATACTCGCCCGCTGCTTCAGCAATACGCAGATCAAACAATTGGGTTTCGTTTAAAAATTGGGTGATCTCTGTGCTTAATTCTTGAATGAGTCCCTGAAACTCGTTACTTTCAGGAAACACATTTAAAATAAGTCCTGCTCCTTTGATCTGGTGATTTAGTATCTTTTTCTCTTCTTGATCTTCAAATATCTCCCAGTATAGGGCTGCACAAGCACGCGCATCAGGGGCATAACGCAATAGGTCAATAGCGTTATGTAATTGAAGAAGAGCTTGCAAAATAATAGCCGCATCTTGGTCATGTACCCCTTTCGTATAACCTTCGAGATAGCGATTTGCCATCATTTGACGAGTAAAAGCTAATAATTGATCCGTGTTGCTTACCCAATCCTTAATCGTATCGTAGTGGTGCTTAAAAATCCAATGAGCAAGATATTCGCTTCGATATACCTGCTTGCTTTCCGAAATTAGAGACTGATCCCATAAATGGCGAGTAGCTAAAAAGGAGGAGTCGTTTATCTTTTCGAAAAAGTTAGTGCCAGTGAGGTGAAAATACATCTCTTCACCACGTAAAACAGTTGTTAAATCTAAGGGTTGTACATTGACTGCAAAATGGTGTTTTCCCAACTTAATCACATTTTTACCCTCTACAAACAAATCCTGCCGATCTTTCAACTGTCGAATGGCTTCTTCCTTAATACTCTTCAACTGACTTTGCACATCTTCCGCTTTCACATTATCTTCTACCTCCACCAATTGCCGAATAATGTCCCGCACTTTATCCACCATCAAATCAGTAGCAAAATAAGCATTGATCGCTTCTACTTCTTTAAAGTTTTTCAACTTATTACGCACACCTTTAAAAATACGTTCAGCAGCATTTTGTAAAGAAGCAGCTCGGCGGTTTCGTATTTCTACAAGTTGTAGTTTACGTGCTTCAAACGCATTGTTAATCTCGGTGCGTTTCTCATAAATTTGCTCCGTAAATTCATCAAACTCCACAAAACGTCCTTCTAATTCTTCAAGAGATACCATGAGGCGAGTAAGATACTCATCACAGCGTAAAGGAGTATCACTAAGGTCAAGATAATTAATGATACTTTGATCTAATAATTTCAACTGTGCTGCAAACTCAGCCGTCGATTCTTGCCCAAAAAGGGCTTTTTTCTTGTTTTTTAATTTGGCTTTTTGCTGGTTAAGGCTTACGAATATAGCAGAAATATTGTCGATAATGCGAGTGGTTTGCGTCGCGTCAGTAATCTTCAAATTGCTCACAATATCAATCAACAATTCCAAATCTTTACCAATTTGATCCAAATTATCCGCCTGTTCATTAGCTTCGGTTACTTTACTAACTTCCTCTAAAGCCTGTGTTTGTACCACTACTTTTTCTTGATAAGGAGCCAAAGCATCATCCTCTAATAAAAAGCCAATACATCCTTCCGATAAGCGATCAGTTTCGACTGTCAATGCTTCCTCCTTTTGAGCAATCCACGCTAAATCAACATAACGCAATTCCTTCAATGAAATTAACTCACCACGTACACTACGCAAGTCAGCCAAAATTTTTACATAATCATCTACCGTTTCGAAACGCGCCCGTTTAATAGTGCTTATCAAAGCTTGTATTTTCTGCTCCGTCTCAGCCACTGCACGCCTCGAGTCTTCCTTGATGCGCTGTACCTTTTCAAACTCATCAATAGCCGATCCAGCAGTGGCATTAATCGCTTTTAAAGGTTCTGCAAGCGAAAAAGCCTCCTTTTGATTCAGCCAATAATAGGCATCTAATACATTCGTCGTTTTACGCACCAAGTCCAAATATAAATTTTGATAACTATCCTCCTTATTCAACAATGTCAACACCTCATAGCACTCCGACATAGCACGTACAATATCCTTATTACCTACCTTATACAAATAGTTATCCGTTTGTTCTCCTTTGATAATGCCATTGGTTGTATAAGGTGTCTGCCAAATCTGAATCACATGATGCTTAGACGGATTCGTTTCAGCTCGAAAATAGCATAATTCACCATTCGGAAAACAGGTATAACCATTACATAAAATAGGGGTCTCTACCTTTTGCTCAATAATATTATAAGACATTAGAATATACTCGCCGAGTTCAGGCTGGTAAAAAACGTATAAATAATCTTCTCCATTGGGCGAAGAAATACGCGTATCAAATTGGATATTACTAAACTCCTTATCGAAAATTTTAAACTCGCCCGTTTGCAAATAATAGCCATTCGAAAAAATCAAGCCATGCCCCTCTGGAAGCAATACCGCCGCATCTTTAAGCGTATCTACTCGGCGTACTTCCTGCAATTTTTCATTGTATAAATAATAGCGAAAATCTTCTCGATAGGGGCGGATTTTCAAAGCAATAATATTGCCTAAATCAGCATAATAAAACTCCGCATCATCCAATGTTTGCTCCTTGATAGCTACCTCCTCTTCGAAAATACCTCTGCCCGTATCCGTATTATCTTCAATTTTTATGGTCAAATCACCACCTGTCGTCTCTACAAATAAACGATCCAAAATCGAAATATGGGCATGTTTCCCCTCCCGAAGCATCTCTCTTCCCGATCGCTGCCACTCAAACTCATATTGAGGAGGCAACTTATACTCCGAAGCACTACGATCATCCACATAACGTAGGCCATCTTCCTCAATCAACCACTTAAATACCTTAATATCTTTATGACTTTTCCCTGTTTGAAATACCATATACAAATAGGCATCCGTCATCAAAAAACGAGAAAAGGTAGTGTTACGATAGTACTTATATAGGTTCTGAAAATCATCTAAAAACAATGCATCCTCCAGCAAACGCAAATCAGTCTCATGAAATCCGTGATCTCGAAATTGATATACACTAAACACATCTTTCAATTCAATCTTCGATTTCAAACCAATATGAACATTGTACCCCAAGATACATTGATCCCCAAAAGCAACAATTTCTCGTGCAATACAATTGTTATCCGTCGCAATATGCGCATTCGCAATCAACGAAGTTTCAACCGCACCAAACACCACCTTACGTGAGTCATTCAACTGCACTAATCGCTGCCGCAAATCATTGCCATTGTGCTGTAAACGAGATTGAATAATTTCATAAGTTCCCCCCTCTAATTGTGGAGAGGTTATGTCTTGATTAGACTGCTGGTTTTCTGCCATCTGTGAGTATGTATAATTATGTTGAGTTCTATTTTTATGGCGTGCCCCCACCAACTGCTCGTTTATGTGTCCTCACATGAACTTCAGGCAGTTGGTGGGGTCGGGCTATCCGTTTGTAGTTGGCTCCTAGACAAGGTGTTCGGCTAAAGCTCTAGCAGTGTCTTCCTCCGTCAGCCCTGCTAGTTCAAGCCTCACTACCTGTCTACTTCGCCAAGCTACCACTACTATCCCTCACGCGAAAATCGCACATCGCACCCTACTACTAAAGAAATGACCATTTTAAGAAAAACAGTTCCCCAAAATAATTAACTTTGAAAGAAATATAGAACATCATCATTCTTCCAACATATTTCGCTAATTATGACTCTACTGGAATTTCAAGAAGCAATACGGAAAGGTATTCCACAAGAACTTCCTTCCGCTACAACAATTGATCCCACGCTTAATCGCGCGCCCTATCGCAATCACGATTTAACAGTTGCCGAAAAACAACTAGCAATTCGAAATGCCTTGCGGTATTTTGACCCAACACATCATGAAATACTAGCTCCAGAATTTGCCAACGAACTCGAAGTATTTGGACATATCTACATGCATCGTTTTCGACCAAACTACACGCTCAAAGCACGCAATATACATGCCTATCCTTGTAAAACAAAACAAGCA